>CAZBXY010000022.1:0-41997 GCA_964495365.1 uncultured Frigoriglobus sp.
TCGAGCAGCGCACCGCGTACTTCAACGGCGACTCGATCCGCGCGATGAAGAAGGGATTCCAGGAGATCCCGCGCAGTCTCGTGCCGCACATGGCGCAGGCGCAGAACATGCTCGATTTCCCACCCGCGCCGAAGCTCAACCTGCTCGGCCGGCTCGACCCGAAGAAGGGCGCGACCGAGCAGGAACTGCGCGGCGAGAAGCTGTTCTTCGGCAAGGCGAACTGCGCCGCGTGCCACCCGGCCCCGTTCTACCTCGACCACCAGATGCACGACCTGAAATTGGAACGCTTCTTGGACGAGCCGGGCGACGGGCCGATCAAGAGCTTCACACTCCGCGGGATCAAGGACAGCCCGCCGTACCTGCACGACGGTCGCTTGCTTACGCTCGAGGACACCGTCGAGTTCTTCAACATCGTGCTCGAACTGCAACTGACCAAGGAGGAGAAGACCGATCTGGTCGCGTTCCTCAAGTGCCTCTAACGGATGCGCGTCAGGAGAACCGGGAAAGTCAAGCTGACCGGCGCGACGGGCACCCGCATTGCACCGGCTTCGGGTGCTTAGTACCGCGCGGTACGGGACTGCCGCGCGGTGCGCCGCATTTTCACGGAGCTCGTGATGATCCGCAGGATGAAACTGGCCCTCGCCGTCGCGCTCGTCGCCGGCCTCGTCGGGGTCCGCGCCGATGACAAGAAGCCGGCCGACCAGCCGCTCGACGACACCACGTTCGTGAAGACGGCCGCCAGCGATGGGATGCACGAGGTCGAACTCGGCAAGATCGGCGCGGAGAACGCCAAGAGCGCCGACGTGAAGAAGTTCGCCGAGATGATGGTGAAGGACCACACGAAGGCCAACGAGGAGCTGAAGGCCGCCGCCAAGGCCGCGGGTATCGAGGTGCCGGCCAAGATCGACGAGAAGCACCAGAAGCACATCGACACGTTCAAGAACTACAAGGGCGACAACTTCGACCGCGACTACATGAAGCACATGGTGACGGACCACACCGAGGCCGTTGCGCTGTTCACCCGCGCCAGCAAGGAACTCAAGAACAAGGAACTGAAGGAGTTCGCCACCAAGACGCTGCCGCACCTCCAGCACCACCTCGAGGACGCCAAGAAGCTCGACAAGTAAGTACCGCGTGACCCGCCGGGCGGCCCGTTCGCCGCCCGGCGGGTTGACGGTTCCGACCGTTCCCACCAGTCCCACGGAGGCGAGCGATGGCGAAGACACTGACCGACCTGTTCCACAACCAGTTGCAGGACGCGTACAGCGCCGAAACCCAGATAACCAAGGTGCTGCCGAAGATGGCGAAGGCCGCGACCGCGCCCGACCTGAGGGCCGGGTTCGAGCAGCACCTGACCGAGACGAAGAACCAGATCACGCGCCTGGAGCAGGTGTGCCAGATGGTCGGCTGCAAGACCGGCGGGAACACGTGCGAGGCGACCGGGGGGCTGGTGGCCGAGGGCGAGGAGGTGATGGGCATGGGCCTGGACCCGGACGCCCTCGACGCCGGGCTGATCGCCGCCGCGCAGAAGGTCGAGCACTACGAGATCGCGGTGTACGGCACGCTCTGCACCTTCGCCAAGCAGCTCGGCCACGCGGACGCCGCGCGGCTGCTCCACGAGACGCTCGAGGAGGAGAAGCGAACGGACCAGAAGCTGACGCAATTGGCCGAGCGCGGGATCAACCAGAAGGCCAACAAGTGAGCCGCCAGCGCGGTCCCGCCGCCGGGGGCGCCTTCGCGCCCCCGACTCAGTTGCGCGAGTACGAGACGAAGCACGACTTCGATGCGACGCCCGAGCCGGGGCCGACCGAGGGGCGCGCCCACGCGCGCCCGATCTTCGTCGTGCAGGAGCACCACGCCACCCGGCTGCACTACGACTTCCGCCTCGAAGTCGGTGGGGTCCTCAAGAGCTGGGCGGTGACCTATCCCGGATAGGCTCGGGGCCTGACCGGGACCGATCTTGGGAACTACTGTCTGTCAGGTGAAGTCCTCCCAGTTCGACCCGCGGACCGGCTCCCTGCTCATCACGCCCGCGCAGGACAAGACCAACCAGGAACGGCGGGTCGTGTTGCCGCCCGAACTGACCGCGGAGTTGGACCGGGTGAAGGGACCGACTTACCTGTGGGAACGGTACTGTGAGGACACGGCCGTCTATCGGCCGGGCCGGCGCCGGGCGACGGTGTTTCAGCCGTTGGTGATGTATCACGCCGTCCAGAGCATCTTCCGCGAGTACGGTCACGCGGTGCCGCAGCACAAAATCAAGACGCACGACTTCCGTCGGCGCGCCATCACCTTGATTTCGAGTATGGTCGGCGGAGACATGACGAAGGTGTCCGAGGCGCTGGGTGTCAGTATCGAGACGGCACAGCGCATCTACCTGGACAAGAAGCGGGTGGCGAATGCCGAGGAGGTGCAACGGCAGTCGGCCGAGGTTCTGCTGCGTCGGAGGGCCGACGGAAAATAGTGGGGCGATAGTGGGGCGGTGAAAAGTTCAAGGCCAGCGACGGGAGTCGTAACCCGTTGCTGGCCTTGTGTTTTGGAGTATGCCCGACAGGAGTTGAACCTGTAACCTTCGGCTCCGGAGGCCGACGCTCTATCCAGTTGAGCTACGGGCACGTGTCAGGGAACCTAAAGAACTGGCGAATTCTCTTCGGTTCCATCCCTGTGTGCGATCAGGATTTGTGAAATTGTAGTCGCTCTCGATCCCGTTTCAACCCTTTCTGAACCGGAACCGGGCCGATTGCAAAGTCGGGAACGGTCATTTGAGGTGTTGACCCGGCGCACGGTTCGGACCTCGGGCAGGGCGCCCGATGATCACGCCGGCGATGTCGGCGCGGCCGCGGTTCGACCCGGCCGGCGCCGTTATTTCTCGGCGGCTTTCTTGATGGCCCGGTAGATGCGTAGTGCCTCGCGGTACTCGTCGAGGGCCGCGGCCGGCAACACGTCCTTGCTGCGCGCGATCTGATCTTCCACGCGCCGGACGAGGAAGTCGATCTCCGCGGGGCGCGGACGGAGCGGCTTGCCCGAGATGTCGATGTGAACCGGCGCGGTATGCGCGAACCGCACCCGGGTCTTCGGGAGCGACTCGAAACACCGCACCGCGATCCACGACGAACTCTCGATGGTTAACGTCTCGTCGATGGCGCTCGCGAACCCGCCCGGCTCGCGCGCCGTGTTCGCGGGCTTGATTGCTTTCGCGACTTCGCCGTTGACCACGATCTCGATGCCCTCCAGAGTTTCGGCGCTGAGTGCTTCGCCGGCGATCCGGTACTCCTGCTTCCCGTCCGCCGTGAACGTCGCGCCCGGGTTCTTACCGTTCACCTTCACGAGCAGCATCGGCCCTGTCGTCACGAAGCTCTCGCCGCGATCCAGTCCGCGCACCCAGGTGTCATAACCGAACTTCTCCGCGCAGTGGACGTACACGCGCCCGAACCCGAGCGGCACCGGATGGACGCCGGACGCGGTGCCGGCCGTGGGGCGGAGCCTAAAGCCGCAGTTGAGGAGCGCGTAGTAATTCTGGAACCCGTAATCGAGCCAGCCGCGCTCGGTGAACCCCTTCTTGTCGCGCTCGATCTTCATGTACTCCGGCGCCGGCTCGCCGAAATTCGCGAACGCGAACTCCGTTCGCCAGACATGGTTGTTTGATAGCTCGAACAGATCCACTTTCGCGATCGGCACGAGCGCCATCGACCACGGCCAGTTGTGCTTGTCCAGTTCGATCAGCCCGCCCTCCTTGTGAACGCGCTCCGCGATCGGCTTCACGGGCGGCGCGCCCGCGTCCAGTACCGTTTGGTGGTTGATCGCGAAGAACGCGCCGAGCGTGTGCGGCTTCTTCTCGACGGTGAACAGTTCGTACTCGGTGTTGAGCGGGTAGATGACGTGCGTCGCGTCCACCGCGATGGCCCGCGCGTCGGCGCCCGGAAACGGCCCCTTGCGAGCGGTCTTCGGCGACGCGAACGCCTCGGTCACCCAGTACGACAGCGGGAACGTGACGTTGAGGTCCTCGGCCAGCACCAGTGTCGGCAGTTCCTCCGCGGTGCGGTGGACGTGCGTTTCGCCCGAGTACCAGCCGAGCGCGGACAGGTCGATCCACCGCTTCAGCTTGAACTGCAGGTCGAGCGGCTCCCGGCCCACGGCGACGACCCGCGTTTCGGGCAGGTACTCCTTGCCGCGTTCGACCGTGAACGTGTACTTCCCCGGCGCGAGCGAAATCACGAACGGGTGCGCCGAGAGCGTCGTGTGCATCTCGACCGAGCGCGGGTTGTCGGTGCGCTGCTTGCGGTACTCGACGGCGACGCCGGCCTTCGCTTCCGACTTCGGAAAGTACCACTTCCCGTCTTCGCCCTCGATATAGATGCGGCACGCGACGAGCTTCCCGGTCGCGGAGTCGGTCACCGTGCCGCGAACCGGAACCTCCTGCGCCGCTACCGGGGCGGAGAACAGGAGCGGAGCAACGAGCGCGAGCACGCCGGCGGGGAGCGGTCGCATTGGATCACCTCGGGCGAGGGTTGCGATTCGTGGCGCGAGGTCACTTCGGGTTGAGCGTGAGGCGCTGCTTGGTCACCGCGTTCACCTTCGCGCGGCTGTACACCAGCGGAAAGTACTCGCCCTTGGCCCACAAGGGCGCGAGGTCTGCGTAGTGCGGGCTGCCCGGCTGGCCGGACTGCCCCGGCGCGCTCGTGGCGATCGCCTGGTCCCAGTCGGCGAGGTCGATGAGGTGGCGATAGGTCGCCCCGTGAAGCTGCTGGAACTTGTCGTCGTGGCGCGTGTTGTTCGGCGTGTTCGCGTCCCCGGGGCGCTCGAACGGGCCGACGTCGAACGCCTTCGCGAAGCTCGCATCACGCGCCGCGAGCGGGTGCTTGAACGTCGCGGTGTGCAGCGTGCCCCACCGCTGCCGGTGCGCCTCCGGGAGCTTCTTCAGTTTCTCCACAGCGGCGCCGAACGTCTCGCACAGGAACTGGTCGCGCGCGGCCTTCGGGTTCTCGGCCCCGAACCACTTCGCGTCGGGGTTCTCCAGTGCCGCGAGCACGGTCGGCAGTCCGCCGAGTGTGACGATCGGCGCCACGAGGTCCTTCGGGACGTGGCGCGCGTAGAGCGCGGGTTGAAGCTCGCGCAGCCAGAGCGCGTAGAGCGGCCCGGCCCTCGAATCGACCGACAGCCGGCCGTCCCAGTCGGTCAGCCACTTCGCGAACGGTTCGAGGGTCGCGTCCCGAAGGTCGAGACCCTTCAACAGCTTCGCCAGCGCCTGCCCAGGTATCGACGTGTCGTCGTGCTGGATCGCGCGGAAGTCTTCGAGCGTCCACTTTTCTTGTGACGCGAGTCGGTCGCGGATGCGCTGGAAGCGGTACGGCGGGGCGAACTCATGGCCGATTTGGTGCTTGTAGCCGTCGGGGACGATGTTGTGGTTCGCGGTCGCGAGCCAGCCGGCTTTCGGGTTCCAGTCCTGTGGCAAGTCGAGAACGCCGAGATACCCCGACCACTCGAACCCGCCCGCGCCGGGCACCGGGAGCAGTCCGTCGTGCTTCGGCCGGACCGGCGTGCGCCCCGCCACGATCCAGCCGACGGTGCCGTCCACGTCCGCGTAAACGAAGTTCAACCCCGGCACCTTCCACCGGGCGATCGCGCCGCGGAAATCGACCTTGTTCTGCGCGCGCCCGACCGAGAGCGACGCGAGGTACGCGGCGCCGCCGGGTTCGGTCCCCACCCACTTCAGAACGTAGGCGCGGTTGCGCTTCGTGTCCTCGAACAGCACCGGACCGTGCTTCGTGTACGCCTGAACGAATTCGCGGTCGCGTTCGCCCTTCACCGCGATCCGCACGCGCTCGTACTCGAACTTCTCCCACCCGGTCGCGGTCTTGTGCTCCCCGCGGTCCGGGTGCGTTTCTTCCACGAAGATGTCAGCCTGATCGACGCCGGCGATGGTGAAACCCCATGCGATCCGGTCGTTGTGACCGATCGCGACGCCGGGTAGCGCCGGCTCGCCGCTGCCGATCACGTTCCAGCCCGGCGCGTGAAGGTGAACGAGATACCGGAGCGAGGGAAGGGCGGTCGCGCGGTGCGGGTCACTCGCCAGGAGCGGCTTGCCGGACGCCGATCGCGCGCCGGACACCACCCAGTTGTTGCTCTCGGTCTTCGCTGGCGTGAACGAGAGGGCCTTCGTCGCGGCGTCGTAACCCGCGAGGATGCGCCCGTCGATGGCCTTCAACTCTTCGGCACTCAGGGGGCTGGTGTACGCGCGCGGGGGATCGACCGGGGCCAGCCACCGCGCCTTTTCGATCCCGACCGCGGCCACCAGTCGGGCGCGGGTGATCTCGGCGCGGAAGTTCTGCGACATGTATATTCCAGACGCCCGCCCGAGGATGTCTTCGGGCTTCCACTTCTTCGGTTTGAAACCGAGAATCTGGAACTCGATGGGGAGCTTGTCGCCGAACTGGTCGATGGCCGCGTTGATCCCGGCGGTGAAGGCGATCGCGATCTCCTGGGTGTCGTGCGCGTAGCTCAACCACTCATCGACCATCTTGCCGCGATACTTCAGCGACCGCGCGAAGAGGTCGGCCGGCACGAACTCCGGGCCGAACACCTCGGCCATCTCGCCGACCGCCTGTCGGCGCCAGATGTCGATCTGGAAGAGCCGGTCCTGCGCCGCGACGAACCCCTGGGCGAAGAACAGGTCGTGCGTGTTCTTCGCGTAGATGTGAGCGACGCCCCACTTGTCGCGGAGCACCTCGACCGGTTCCTTCAGCCCGGGGAGTTTCCGTTCGCCCTCGGTCTGCGCGAGAACCTGCTTGGCCTTCTTGAGCAGCTCCTCCGGCGGCTCTTTCGCCGGCGGCTGGGCGCTCGCACCCGCACCGATCAATAGCGCTCCGGCGAGGGCGAGAGCCGAACACGCGCGTTTCCGGTGGTTCATGAGTCGCTCCCGATAACCGGCGAGGCGAAAAGGATCATCTCACACGGCCGGGGCCGAGGGAAGTGCCTCGTACTCCGCGGAGCTGACATCGTTGATCCGTCGCGTTTTCCGGTACCTCTTCTCCCCACGACGGTGCCTCCGCACGCGCCGCCGGCGACTCGTGGCGAACCGGCCGCGCCCGCACTTCCAGCACCGCGATCGGCGCACGACCGCCCGCGACGCCCACCCTGATACGCCGCCCCACAGGACAAGAACAGAAGTGCCCGCGCTCGCGGCGCCGGGTATCATGTCGGCTCCCCGTTCGCCTCCCGGAGCTGCCCCCATGCCGCGTTTCGCGCTCGCCGTTTTCCTGCTCGCCGCACTTCCCACCTGCGCGCCCGGGCAGACCATCGAACTCACGGTCGATGCGTCCGAAGTGGCCCGGAAGGTGATCCACGTCCGCGAGGTGATCCCGGTCGGCGCCGGGCCACTCACCCTTCATTATCCGCGGTGGATCCCCGGACGGCACCGGCCCGTCGGGCAGATCGCCAACGTCACCGAGTTCCGCGCGAGGGCGAACGGCAGGGCCGCCGACTGGAAGCGCGACGACACCGACCCGTTCACCGTGCGGGTGAACGTGCCCGCCGGCGCGAAGCAGGTCGAAATCACCTTCGACTTGCTGCTCGCGGCCGGCGCCGAGGGCGGGGCGCAGTTCATGACGGTCGCGTCGCCCAAGGTGATGACGATGAACTGGAACGACGTGCTCGTGTACCCGAAGTTCGCAAAGCCCCTGGAACTCACCTTCGATGCCGCGGTGAAGCTGCCCGCGAACTGGAAGTACGGCACCGCGCTGCCGACCAAAGAAGCGAAAGACGGCCTGGTGTCGTTCCGCGAGGTCACGCTCGAAACGCTGATCGACTCCCCGCTGCTCGCCGGCGAGTTCGTGCGCGAGATTCCGCTTGGCGACGAGAAGGGCAAGCACCGCGTCGTACTCGCGTGCGACAGCCCGGACGGGTTGGAGGTGCCGGAAGCGACCCTCAAGGCGTGGAACAGGCTCCCGGCCGAGGCCGCGGCGCTGTTCGGTCCGGCGAAGCCCTACGAGTCGTACACGTTCCTCCTGGGTTTGAGTAACCACATTCCCGGCGCGGGCATCGAGCACCACCAGTCGAGCGACAACCGGCTCCCCGAACTGGCGCTGGTGAAGGCCGCGGAGCGCCGCGGGGCCGCGACCCTCTTCCCGCACGAGTTCTCGCACTCGTGGAACGGCAAGTTCCGCCGCCCCGCCGACATGATTATGCCCGATTACCAGACGCCGCAGCAAACTCGGTTGCTGTGGGTGTACGAAGGACTGACGAACTACTTCGGGTGGCTCCTCGCGGCGCGCACCGGGCTGCTGACGCCGGAGGAGGCGCGCGACTACCTCGCGATGACGGCCTCCCGCATGTCGAACGTGAAGGCCCGCGGGTGGCGCCCGCTGGACGACACCGCCGCGGCCGCCAGCACCCTCTTTGATGCGACCCGCGCCTGGCGCTCGGCCCGCCGCGCGGTGGACTTCTACGACGAGGGCACGCTGCTCTGGCTCGAAGTGGACGTTCTGATTCGTACGCAAACGAAGGGCGAAAAGTCGCTGGACGACTTCTGCAAGGCGTTCTTCGGCGGCGGCACGGGAAAGCCGGCCGTGAGCGGCTACCGGTTGGAGACAGTCATCGACGCACTGAACGCGGTCGCCCCTTACGACTGGAAGGCGCATTTCCAGCGCCGCGTGGAGGTGGTGGCCGAAGCGCCCCCGCTGGAGGGCATCACCGCCGGCGGGTGGAAGCTGGCGTTCGCGGAGAAGCCGACGGACCTGTTCGCCTCCGCCGAGGCGCTCGCGAAGGGCGTGAACCTCGCCGATTCGATCGGCGTGGCGGTGAGCGGGGAGGGGCTGGTGGGCGACCTCGTGCCCGACAGCGCCGCGGCGAAGGCCGGTTTAGCTCCCGGCATGAAGTTACTGGCCGTAAACGGCCGCCGGTTCTCGACCGACGGGCTGAAAGCTGCGGTGGCGGCGACGAAGTCCGGCGGCAAGCTGGAACTGCTCGCGGAGAGCGGCGACTTCTTCAAAACGCACGTGGTGAATTACACCGGCGGCGCCCGCTACCCGCGCCTGGAACGGACCGAGGGGAAGCCCGATCTGCTCGCCGAAATCGTGAAGCCGAAGGCGAAGTGACGAACCACGGAGTTTGACCTATCACCTTCGTGCTGATACCGTGCGTGAAGGTGATTTCGCACTTTCAAACACCGCAAACAGCAATGGACAAGGCCCACATCCTGCGCGAGATCAAGCGAACTGCGGAGGCGAACAGCGGCGTTCCGCTTGGAAGGGAGCGATTCGTTACCGAAACCGGAATTAAGCAGTCGGACTGGTTCGGAATCCATTGGGCGAAGTGGGGAGACGCAGTACGCGAAGCGGGGTACGAACCGAATCAATTGAATAGCGCGTTTGACGAGGTGCTGCTCTTGGCGAAATACGCTCGGTTTGCCCAAGAACTCGGCCGTCTGCCAACGGAAGGCGAACTTCGGATGAAACGTCGGAGAGATAACGATTTTCCAAGTTCGAAGACCTTCAGTCGATTGGGCACTAAACTCGAACTGGTAACGAGAGTCGCCGAATACTGTCACTCTCGCTCGGATTCCGAGAAGGTGTTTCAACTATGCGAGGAGTACATTCGAGCCTCCGATACGACAGGCGACGAGGTGAAAACTACTGAGATGGCCTCTGATGAAACGACAGACGGATATGTCTACCTCATCAAGATGAACGGCCACCGCTATTACAAGATCGGGATGACGAACTCTGTCGGCCGGCGCGAGTACGAACTCAACCTGCAACTCCCTGAACGCACGGAACTGATTCACGTCATCCCGACCGACGATCCGGCCGGCATTGAGGCGTACTGGCACAACCGGTTCAAAGACAAGAACACAAACGGCGAATGGTTCGCGCTCGACGCGGCGGACGTGGCCGCGTTCAAGCGGCGCAAGTTCATGTGAGGTGTTCGGGCACGCTATTTCTTCAGCCCGAAGGGCTGGGACAACGTAGCCTGGGGCAACGCCCCAGGAATCGAGCAAAATGGTTTTGCACCCTGAAGGGGTGCGACAGAAGATGTCCCAGCCCTACAGGCTGGAAGACAAATGCGGCCACGTACCTGGGGCGTTGCCCCAGGCTACGTTGTCCCAGCCCTTCGGGCTGAAAACCAAAGGCACGACCACCCCAACCGAATCCCGTAACTGCTCGCCAAAACGAGCGCGGCCGGGGAATGCCCCGGCCGCGATTCTGCCTTTCCTCATACTCACACTCGCACTCGCACTCACTCTTCCAGGAACTTCTTGAACTCGACCTGGTAGCAGGTCGTGTTGCCGTTGCCGCAGAAGAGGTACTTGCCGTCCGGCGAGAACGCCAGCGCCTGCACCGGGCTGTCGAACTCGCGGGCCACCAGCGCCCGACCGCTCAGCACGTCCCAGCACCGCACCGTGCCGTCGTCGCCCCCGCTGAGGATGTAGCTGCCGCTCGGGTCGAAGCACACCGCGTTGATGTTCTGCTGGTGCCCGCCGAAGACGAACACCGTGTCCTGGGTCTCCGCGTCCCACACGTACACCGCGTCGTCGAGGCCCGCGCCCGCGAGGTACTTGCCCTGCGGGTCGAACGCCAGCGACACCACGCCGATGTCGATCGTGTAGAGCTTGTCCTTCGTGGACGTGTCCCACACGCACACCGCGCCGTCGCGCTCGCCGGTACTCATGTAGTCGATGCCGCCGCACGCCACCCGCTTCCCATCGGGGTGGACCGCGACCGCCTCCAGCGTACAGGCGTCGGCCGCTTCGACGATAATCATGTCCGGCTCGCCGGTGGCGCAGGTCCACAGCCACACGAGGCCGTCGGCCGGGCTGGTGTGAACGAGCGTCTTCGAGTCCGGGGTGAACGTCACGAACCCGATCGGCGGCTTGGTCGCTTCGAGCGACGCCTTCAGGGTGCCGTCGGCCGCGTTCCACAGTTGGGTGAAGTGGTCGGTGCCGCCGACCCCGAGCCACTTTCCGTCCGGGGACGCCGCCACCGAGAACGCCGCGCACAGGTTCGTCGGCGCGACCTCGTCACCAGTTTCGACGTCCCACACGCGCACGTTCGACCCGCCGGAACTGGCCAGGCGGAGCGGCCCGCCGGCGATGACCGCGATCGCGTGCCGGCCCTTCGGGTTGGGCCCGGCGAGCAATTTCCCGTCGCGCACGTCCCACACGTGAACCACGCGGTCGGCCCCGGCGCTGGCGAGCTTCCGCCCGTCCGGCGAGAACGTGAGGCACCGGACCTCGTCGTTGTGCCCGCGCAGCACCGGCCCGCGGGTCGCGGCCTCGGCGTCGAGCCACAGGTGAATGTCGTTGTCCGAGTCGGCGCACGCCAGGTACTTGCCGTCCGGACTGTACGCGACCATCGTCACCTGGTCCGCGTGGCTGTTCAGGAGCATCAACGGGTCCGGGTGCGGCGGGCGCCAGGCGCGGGCGGACGTGTCCCACCCGGCGGAGATCAGCAGTTTCGAGTCCGGCGACCACGCCAGCGCCGGCACGCGGTCGGTGTGGCTCTTGAGTTCGGCCGTCAACTTGTGCGAATCGGCGTCCCACACCCGCACGACCCGGTCCTCGCCGGCGGTCGCCACGAACCGGTTGTCCGGCGAGAACGCGATCGCGGAGACCGCCTGTGTGCCCACCAGGTCCGGGTGCGTCTGGATCTCGCCGAGGAACTTGCGCGTCGCGACATCGAGGAACCGCACCCGCCCGTCGTCGTGCCCGGCGGCGACCACCCGCCCGTCCGAGCTGAACGCCAGCGCGGTGACCCACGCCTGCTCGTCGGCCGGTTGTTCGACCCGGCTGAGGAGCTGCCCGTTGGCCACGTCCCACAGAATCAGGTCGTCGTTCCCGCTCGCGAGCACTTTCGCGCCGGGCGCGAAGCACCAGAGCGTTTCAAGGTCGCTGAGGAAGTGCCGGCCGAGCAACTTGCCGTCCGCGGCCCAGTGCCGCAGCACCCCGGCCTCGTCGATGGAGAACAGGGTGCCGTCCGCGGCGAACGCGACGGAGGCGATGTCGCCATCGGTATGGAATCGTGGTTCGCCGAACACCCGCTGGACGAGCGGCGACGGGCGAACCGGGATCGTATCGTCCGAATGGGTAGACACGGGGGTGGACATAACAACCCTTCTACGGTCCGGTGCGCGGGGAGGACACTTGGGGCACGCACACGGCGATTTGAGTGTAGAACAGCGTTTCGGATAGGGCGAGAAAAAGAACCACGGTAGGTAGAAAATCCGCCCCAGCACGAATAATTGCGCGGACACGAATTATTGTTGCATCTGAATCTTCCAGTTGCAACCGAGGCGCGGGATAATTGCCCCGCGCAGGCAAAAAGGCACGCAACGTGAAACCGCGCTGCGCCGGCGGTCGAAGTTCCTTGCGACCGTCAGACAAAGGAGGAGCCGTATGGGAATGCTCGACTGGCTGCTCGGCCAGCGCGGCCGCAAGCCGGCGCGCCCGAAACCGCGGGTCATCAGCGGCCTGGAAGACGGGTCGCCGTTCGTGGTCGTCGATACGGGCAACGGGATGACGACCGTCATGGACCGGATGGCCTACGAGTACATGTACGGGGACGCGAACAAGCCCGACCCCTCGCAGCGCGCGCTCGACGAGATGCTGGCGCAGGTGGTGCGGATCAAGGTGTGGGCCGGCGGCATGATGCGCGACAACCCGACGACCCAGGAGTTACTGATCGAAGAAGCCGACCCCGCGGCGGTGGCCGCGTTCCGCAGCGCCGTCCGCATCTCGGAAGACCCGCGCACGTTCAACCACTGCATGTGCCTGGGCCAACCCACGATCGAGCTGTTCGACTCCTCCGGCGCCCGCGTCGGCACGCTCGGGATGCAGCACGGGCACGCGGTACGCTGGGACGTCTGGCAGCACGACGCCCAACTGCTCGACGGCCGGGCCGTTACGACCTGGCTCGCGGAGCGCGGTGTGTCCCAGGATCACGTGCGGTGACGGTGGTCGGTGAGGACGAGTCATGCCCGCAAAACCTTCGTTCGGCGCGCGCGTATTCGATTGGGCCGGTGGGTACGTCGGCTGCGCCGCGATCGTGGGCACGGTCCTCGGTCTGGCCGTCGGCGGTGCGATCGGCTTCGGCATCGGGCATATGCACGCCGGCGGCCAAGCCTACATGCGACAGTATCACGAGGAGCGTGAACTGCTCGAACCGCTCGTTGCGAGTGACCCGGCGTTCGCCGAGTTGACACTTTGCCAACGCTCATCCGGTGGGTGTGACTTGATGGGCATCGTGCCCACGCAGGCAGACCGCGACCGACTCCGCGAGCGCGTCGTGCGGGCCTTCGGGGAGAAACGGGCGGAGGAGATCGTGCGGCCTGTGATGGTGCGACGCTAGACCGTCCGCCACTCGCCGCCGGCGGTCAGCACCTCGTGCGGGCCGAAGCGGGCCTTGTACTCCAGCGACCGGCAGCCTTCCACGAAGTACCCCAAATACACGTGCGGGAGCTTCCATTCCGCCGCTTTGCGGATCACCGAGAGTACGTTGAACGTCCCCAGCGACCGGTGCCGCTCGTCGGGGTCATGGAAGAAGTAGATCGCCGACAGCCCCGCCGGGAGCCGATCGACGTACCCCACCCCGACCAGCTTCTGGCCGATGTAGTAACACCACTCGAGCGTGTCGAACGGGTTGTCCACGAACGACTCGGCGTACCCGCTCACGTCCTTCGAGCCGTGATACACCCAGCCGACGTGTTCGCTCTGGAACGCGTGGAACCGGTCGTACAGGTCGAGCTTCTCGTCGGTAACTTCCGGCGCGCCGATCACCAGCCGCACCGGGCCGGCGTTGGCCGCCAGGCACCGGCGCTGGCTGCGGTCTGGCTTGAAGGTCGTCACCGGGACGCGGAGCGAGAGGCACTTCGTGCAGTTCGGGCACACCGGCTTGAACAGCGAGTACCCGAACCGCCGCCACCCGGTCCGGAGCCGCTCCTGGTACTCGGCCGCGGTGAGCTGCGCGACGATTTCGTACCGGAGCGCGGACGTTTCGCCCGGCAGGTAGCTGCACGGACTCGGCGGTGAGGTAAAGACGAACAGCGAGTGCATAGGCGGTGCCGTGGGCCGGGAGTCGCCTCCCAGCATAGCAGCTTTCCGGCGCCGAGGCACCGCCCGCATGTCAGCGGGAACGGGTCTGTTTCGTCACTTGCTCCGCGAGCGCTTTCAGGTCGATTTTCTCGCCCTTCTTCGGGAACGGGTGCGTCAGCAGCCACCAGTCCTCGGTGAACGACGCCGACTCGCCCGGCTTGAGGCGCTCCCGCGGGCCGATCGGCTCCAGTTCGATTTGCGGCCCCTTCGGGGACCACACCGAGAGCGTCAGCCCCGCGGCCTCGTTGTACACACGGTCCGGGAACGTCGGGAACCGCTTCACGAACATCGTGTCGCTGGGCATGACGTAGGCGAGCCACCCGGCGTAGGTGTCGAAGCCGAGTTTGGGCTTTCGCGGCGGGGCGAGGATCTCCAGGAACCCGTCGCGCTCGCGGATGTTGGGGTCGGTGGCCCGCACGTTGATGAGCGCGCCGTCCTCGTACATCGCGTACTTCGACGGGAACCGGCTCGGGCGGTCGCCGAGCGGAATCACGCAAATCCCGCCCCCCGGCGAGAACGACCGCCCCCAGTGGCACACCTCGCGGACCTCCTTCGACACGTTCGTCATCGTCTGTTGACACGACAACCCGACGAACCCGTTGTGCGAAATCAGCCGGAACTCGCGGACCAGTTGGATGTCCTCGCCGGGCGGGCTGGTGAGCTTCACGGAGTTCGTCTTGGTGATTTCGGCGGTCCACTCGCCGCCCCACGCCTTCGGATGTGCCGCGACGGTCAGTTCCGGGCCGTAGTCGAATCGGCCCGCGGTGATCGGCCCCGGCTTGCCCGGTTGCCGGTTCTTCTCGGCCTCGTCGAACCACATCGCATCGACACCGCCGGCGGAAAACTCCAGCACGCGCCCGCCGGCTTGCGGGCACAGGACGGCCCGCGCCTTGCCGAGCTTCAGTTCGATCGCCTGGGAATACCCGTGCGAACCGATCTCGCGCGCGGTCGGTTCCTGGGCGCACGCGGTCGAGCCGCCCAGCGCGGTGAGCGCGACGAGGAGCGATCGGGTGAACATGCGGGTCTCCAGTGGGTCAGGGTTCCGTTTCGTGAGTCTCAGAGTCGGGTACGTCGTCACGTGGGCGAAACAGGCGCGCGTACGCAACAACCCCGGCCACCCAGCCGAGCAGCACCCCGAGGCCGCCGCCGATCGGAACGCGCTTGACGGTTTCGGCTGGTACACCGGGCATGGGGAGAATTCGCTCGCCCTCGTGGGAGGTGATTCGCATCTGCCGCTCCTCCGGCGGGGTCGGAACGGTGTACTCGTAACTACCGATGAGCCGCACCCCGAGCCAACCGCCGACCATCATTCCGGCCAGCCCGGCGACTGCGACCCCGAACAGGTTCAGCCCGTACCGCGAGGCGATCGCGAACCCGGTGGCGTTGGCGAAAACGATCATCAACCCCAAGAACCAGTCACTGGAGAACGTGTACTTTTGACTGGTCGCGATCAGAACGGCGGCCTCGATTGCGCCTTGAGCGGCCCCGAGCAAGGCGGCCCGAACTTCCGGACTCATGTTTACACCCGCAAGGAGTTGAACTACGAGTCATCTCGCCACAGAACCGACCGCACACCGGGAGGCGATGCGGCCTCTGCCGGGACACATTACACCGGCGCGGTTTCGACTACAACAAGCCGGTCCGGGCGCTGATCGCGCCCGCTCCTTCTGTGAGGGTCCGATGCCCAAAGTGTTGATCGTCCCGCGCGAGGTCGCCAAGTTTTCGGACAAGTACCGCGCCTGCCTCGACGCCGCCGGATTGGAAGTGGTCAAGCTTCCGCCGGCGGAGGCGAACCTGCCGACCGAAGACGAACTGATCGCGGCGCTCGCGGGCGTCGAGGCGACCATCGCCGGATCCGAGCCGTACAGCCCGCGGGTGCTGGCGGCGAACCCGCAGATGCGCGTCATCGCGCGGTGCGGGGTCGGCTACGACGCGGTCGATCTCGACGCCGCGACGAAGTGCGGCGCGGCGGTTTGCATCGCCCCGGGCACGAACCAGGGTTCGGTCGCCGAACACTGTTTCGCGCTGATGCTCGGGTTCACGCGGCACATCCCGGCGCGGCACGCGGCGCTCACGAGCGGCGGGTGGAATCGGCTCATGAGCGTTCCGCTCCGCGGCAAGACGCTCGGCCTCGCCGGGCTGGGGCGCATCGGCAAGGCGGTCGCGACCCGCGCCGCGGCGTTCGAGATGCGCGTCATCGCCTACGACCCGGTTTGCGACGGCGCGTTTTGCCAGACGCACGGAATCACGCAGGTTTCGTTCGACCAACTGCTGGCCGAATCGGATTTCCTCTCGCTGCACCTGCCGCTGATGGTAAGTACCAAGCACGTCATCAACCGCGACACGATCGCCCGCATGAAGCCCGGCGCGGTGTTGGTGAACACCTCGCGCGGCGGGCTGGTGTGCGAAACCGATCTCGTCGCCGCGCTGCGCGGGGGGCAACTCGGCGGCGCGGCGCTGGACGTGTTCGAGGAAGAACCAACACCCGTCGATAACCCGCTTCGCTTCCTGCCCAACGTCATTCTGACCCCGCACGCGGCCGGTGTCGATGTCCGTTCGCTGGAAGACATGGCCCGGAGCGCGGCCGAAGCGGTGGCGTCCTTGCGCCGCGGCGAGTGGCCCGCGGAGAAGGTGGTGAACCCCGAGGTCCGTGCTAAATTCCGGTGGTAACGCGAGGATTCACCACAACCGCTCAGGAGGGATTATGTCGCAACCGCCGCGCGAACTGACCGAGCATCTGTCCCGCTACGGCCAACAGCACCTCACCTACGGGTGGGACCGACTCTCCACCGCGGAGCGCGAGGAACTTGCCGCGCAGCTGGCGCGGATCGATTTCGCGCTCCTCCGCGCGCTGTACGAGCGGCGCGACGCGCCCGCGGGCGCGGTGCCGGCCCCGGAATCGATCCGGCCGATCCCGGTGCAGCCCGATGCGGCCTCGGCCGCCGTGCGCGCGGTGGGCGAAGACGCTCTGCGGCGCGGGGAAGTCGCGGTGCTCCTGGTCGCGGGCGGACAGGGCAGCCGACTGGGGTTCGAGAAGCCCAAGGGCATGTACCCGGTCGGCCCGGTCTCCGACGCGTCGCTGTTTCAGATCCACGCAGAGAAGGTGCTCGCGGTGGCCCGCCGGTACGGGCGCCCGGTGCCGCTACTCGTAATGACCAGTCCCGCGACGCACGCCGAAACCGAAGCGGACTTCCGCGAGCACCACTACTTCGGGCTGCCGCAAGGCGACGTGTACTTCTTCCAGCAGGGGACGATGCCCGCGGTGGACCTCGCGACCGGGCGGCTGTTGCTGGAAGCGCCCGGGAGGCTGTTCCTCAGCCCCAACGGCCACGGCGGCACGCTCACCGCGCTGGCGGATACGGGCGTGCTGGGCCAGATGGAAGCACGCGGGGTGCGCCACGTGTTCTACTTCCAGGTGGACAACCCACTGGTGAAGGTGTGCGATCCGGCGTTCCTCGGTCACCACGTCGCGGCCCGGTCGGAGGCGTCGTCGCGGGTGGTGTTCAAGGAACACCCCGGCGAGAAGGTGGGTGTGCTGGCCGTGGTCGATGGTCGGTGTTCCATCATCGAGTATTCCGATCTGCCGCCGGCGATGGCCGCGGAGCGCGAACCCGACGGCACATTGCGATACCGCGCCGGGAACCCCGCGATCCACATCTTCGACCTCGCCTTCCTGCGCCGCGTGACCGGCGGCGGGTTGGCCTACCACGTCGCGCGCAAGAAGGTTCCGCACCTCGACACTGACGCCGGTTCAACAGTCAACCCCGCGGTCGAGAACGCGCTGAAGTTCGAGCTGTTCATCTTCGACGCGCTGCCGCTCGCGGACCGGTGGCTGGCGGTCGAAACCAGCCGGGCGGAGGAGTTCGCGCCGCTGAAGAACGCGACCGGGGCCGACTCGCCGGCGGCGGTGCGGGAGGCGCTGTCGCGGTTGTACGCGAGCTGGCTGGAGGCCGCGGGCGCGACCGTGCCGCGCGCGACCGGCGGCGCCCCGGTCCACGCGGTGGAGATCTCACCGCTGTTCGCCCTCGACGCCGACGAGTGCCGCACCAAAGTGGCCCCGGGAACGGCGCTCAGCGGCCCGACGTATCTGCGATAACAGCGGGCGGTACGCTCGGCTGTGGAGATGATATCGTCGCAACTCCAACCGCAGGCCGGGTGATGGCCTTCTCTTCCGCTTCCGCGCGCTCAACCGCGTGGGGTGACCGTGTTCCGGGCGAAGAGTACGGGAATGAGTTCGCGCCTTCTGGGTTGGCCATCTTGGGTCCAAGGCGGCCAAGTGGCCGCCTTGCGAAAAGTGCGTTTTCCTAGAGCTTTTTTGCTCAAGGCGGCCAAGGCGGCCAACACGGCCACGTGTCACCCCTTCCCACTGGTCATTCAGGTCCGGCGCGAATCTGACGGCTGGCCGATCGCGGCGTCACTCCTTCAGCGGGGTGCCGTCGAACACGCGAACGCCGGTTGGCGTGACGACGTGCAGCCGGTCGCCCTCCAACCACATCTCCCCCGGCGTCGGTGCCCCGAACTCGCTCCCGTCTGCCATGCGCACGGTGAGCAGTTCCCGGCCGGCGGACAGCTCCCATGCTCTAAGCGTCTGTTGGTTGTTGTCCGGCGAAAAGTCGAGGGTGAACACCCGGCGCCCGTCGGATGAGAACGCGATACCCGAACCTTGGTCGTGGCCGGTCAGCCGCACGGGAGATGATCCCGGCCCGGCCCACGTCACCACGTCGCGGTCCGCCCACACCGCCAGCCGCCCGCCCGGGCCGAACTCACACTTGCCGGGCGCCCACCCGGTGTCGGAAAGTGGGTTGCGGACCGCCGGCGCAGGGGCCGCGTACTCCGCTTCCAGCGCGCCAGTCGCGGTGTTGACGACCCACACTCGCACCGCGCCGTCGTCCGCAACCTGGGATAGCCCGGCCCTCCGGCCGTCTGGTGAGAAGAACAGCGCCGGCTCGACCGGCGATTCCGGGCTACCATACCGGGAGATCATCGGGGACGGGACCGGGAGTTCCCAGATGCCGCGGGCCCCTCCGGTTTCGAGGTCGTACAGCCGAAGCGTGAACTTCACCGGGTCGGGCCTCTTCCCGGCCGCGGGCGGTTTCATCGCCGGGTGCGTGAGAATAGCAAGCGTTCCTCCGGGAGCGACTCGCGCCGTCGGGACGGTTGACTCCTCGATCTCGAATTGCACCTCGCGCGCCAGGTGACCGTCGGCAGCGCGGTAGACCGTCACCGTCGGACGTTGCTGCGGAGTACCGCCCAGGAACATCGGAATCGGCCCCACCACAACCCAGCGCCCGTCCTCGGAGAGGCTCGCCAATGCGCTGCCCGGTCCCCCGGCCAGTTCGCGCGTCGGTGCGTCCACTGCTCGCAACGACCAGCGGTCCCCGGACTGCTTCCCCTGGATCGTGAGCAGCATACGTCGGCCGTCTGAGGTGAGGCTCCCGTTCACAACCACCTGCTCGTCGAGGTCGAACTCCGTCGCCATCGCCCGCCGCCGCGGGTCGTACACGCCGACCCGGACCGCCTTCGTCCGCGGCTCGTTGGGGAAGTCCATTGGGGCGTACAGCACCGCCCGCCCGCGGGAACCCGGATACGCGGTTGCAATCTCACCTCCCAGTCGGATCTTCTCGGGCCACAGCCCCGCGTGTCCCGGGAACCTGTTGAGGTTCCACGCGCGAAAGATACCCGTCCGGTCACCGCTGACGAGTCGACCGCCGTCATCTGGTCTGGTTTCTGAGAAGCCCCACCAGTCCCCGAAGGGCAGGGGCCGGAGTACGACCGACCGCCAAGCGCCGACATCGTCCGGACCGGCGGGTGCCGGGGTCGGACGCCCGATGGCCGAGGGGAGAACGTCTCCAATCCGCTGGGCGACGATCAACCCATTCTGGCAAGGTACGAACAACCGTTCATCCGGGACCGGAATTGGCCAGTGGACCTGCCCACTGAGCCCGGGGGGCCGTTCCCACCGACCGACCCGCGCCCCAGTTCGGGTCTCGTGAACGGAAATCGTCCGGCCGTCTTCGCCCACCGCGAGCGTCAGGCCATCGGCACTGAACGTGGCGTCGATGTACACCCCGTAGCCGACCGTGTGACTGGCCCCGCGCCGGACCGGCTGCCCGGCGATGTCCCACAACTCTACGCGATTGACAGGGGTGTCCGTCTTCCCCTTCGCCGGACTCTCGGTGTACCAGACAGCCACCAAAGCTCCGTCCGGGCTTACCGCCCTCACGTACACGTCGCGAACTTCCCCACCGGGGCGGATTTGCAGCCGCGCCGGGCCGGCTTGCCCGCGGTCCCAGACCTCGATTCGTCCGTCGTGCTTGGACCAATCGGCTGGGTAACCTCCGGGTCCTGTATAAGCGGCAGCCATCTCGGGACTAGAAAAGACGATTACACGGTTGCCCCCGGTTGCGACGTGCGCAACCGGGGGAAGTTCAAATTCGGGGAACGGCACCTCGGCCCCGCCCTGCTCCAAGTTCACGAGTCGCACGCGGTATCGGGTGACTTGTTGGGGCGGACCGACGACACCTGGAGGCAGCGGCAACTCCCTCCGATAAGCCTCCGTCACCGGTACGAACCGCAGGTCGCGCGACGCACCCCAGACGAAGCAGCCCAGCACGTCAGGGGGAGTTATCAACTCAGGAACTTCTCGGATCAGGCGCCCGGTGGTCGTGTCGAACAACCCGGCCCGGGCGCAGACTCGCCGGGCGTTCGGCTCGTTTTGGTTGTGGGGCATCGCGGAAACCAGCGCGCGCTTACCATCGGCCGAGAAGCTCCAGAGCAAGCCTTCCTTCTTGGAGTCGAAGGGAGCAAACCCCGGAGAGGTGAAGTCGAGCTTCTGCTCGGAGTCCCAACTGCGGGTGAGGCGCTTGAGGTAGTGCCACTCCCACCCGCGGCGGTCCGGGCGCCCGGGCTGCGGCTTCGTCTCGTCGAGCAGTTGAACCAGTCGGTCGGTGCGGTACTCCACGGCCGCGACGTGGGCCTGGAAGATCTGCGCAGCGTAGAGCAGTTCCTCCGTCTTCTCGCGAGCGTCTTCCGCGTTCTTTCTCTCGTCGTTCGCTTCCTTCTCGCGGCGCTGGGCCTCCTCGGCGTTCTTGTTCGCGGTCCGGGCGTAGGAGGTGGCCTCCTCGGCGAGGACCGACGCGATCACCGCACCCACCACGGACACCAGCACGACCGCGGCCAGCAGTGAGGCGACCGCGGGGTTGCGTCGGCACCAGCGCCACGCTCGCTCGAAGTTCCCCACCGGGCGCGCGACGATCGGCCGGCCCTCCAGGAACCGTTCCAGGTCGGCGGCGAGATCGTTCGCGGAGGCGTACCGCTTGGCCGGATCTTTCTGAAGGCACTTCAGGCAGATCGTTTCGGCGTCTCGTGGCAGCTTGGGCGAAAGGACGTGGGGCGGCACCGGCTCCTGCGTTCGCACGAGGTCGAGCGTTTCGACGAAGTCGGCTCCCTTGAACGGCGGCCGGCCCGTGAGCAATTCGTAAAAGATGGCGCCCAAAGAGTACACGTCGGACCAGGGGCCTACCAGCCGTGCGCTGCCGGCCTGCTCTGGGGGCATGTAACTGGGCGTGCCGAGAATCGCACCGGTGTGCGTGTGCGAGTCCGACTCCAGTTGTTTGGCGAGACCGAAGTCCGCGACCTTCGGCGTGCCGTCAGCGGTGAGGAGGATGTTCGCCGGCTTGAGGTCGCGGTGGACGATCGCGACCCCGTGGGCGTAAGCGACGGCTCGGGTCAGAGGGACCAGCAACCGGGCGGCACGTTTCGCCTCCCAGGGGGTGCCGTCGAGCCGGGCGGCGAGGCTCCCGCCGGCGACGAACTCGCAGGACAGGAACGCCCGGCCGTCGGCTTCACCGGCCTCATAAAGCTGGACGATGTGCGGGTGCGAGAGCTGCGCGGTGGTCTCGATCTCGATCTTGAACCGATCGCGGGCGACGGCCGTGGCGAACTCCCCGGCCAGGATCAACTTGACCGCGACGACGCGATTGGTCGCCAGTTGACGGGCCTTGAACACGCGCCCCATCCCGCCGCTTCCGACCGGTTCGAGCATCTCGTACCCGGGAACGACCGGGGCGGGCTGCGCGTCGGGTGCCGCGCGCGGTGTGAATGTGCCGGTGCCGTCCGGGGCGCCGAACGTCTGGGTGCCGCCGTCGGCTGGAGAGGCTTGGGGCGGTTGGGTGCGGGTGTTATCTTCGGCCACGGGCGACCTCGCGTGCGAACGGGACCGGTGACACTCTAACCGATCGCCCCGGCGCCGGCGAGCGGTTACTTCAGCACGCCGAGTTGCTTGCCGACTTCCGTGAAGGCGGCGATCGCGCGGTCGATCTGCTCGGGGGTGTGGGCGGCACTGACTTGCATTCGGATGCGGGCGGCGCCGTGCGGCACCACCGGGTAGCTGAACCCGATCACGTAAATGCCGCGCTTCAGCAACTCGTTCGCCATGCTCGTCGCCAGCGCCGCGTCGCCCAGCATGACCGGAAGGATCGGCGTCGGGCCGGGCTTGATCGTGAAGCCGGCGGCTTCGAGGGCGCCGCGGAGCTTTGCGGTGTTCGCCTTCAGCTTCGCGCGAAGGTCCGCGGCCGAATCGACCAGTTCGAGCGCCTTCATGCCCGCAACGACCAACGCCGGCGGCACGCTGTTGGAGAACAGGTACGGGCGCGACCGGTTCCGCAACCAATCGACGATCTCGGCACTCGCCGCGGTGAACCCGCCGCTGGCGCCGCCGAGCGTCTTGCCCAGCGTGCCGGTAATCACGTCGATCCGGTCGAGGACGCCCAGTTCCTCCGCCCCTCCGCGCCCCGTCGCGCCGAGGTGCCCGGTCGCGTGGCAGTCGTCGATGCCCACCATCGCCTTGTACTCGTCGGCCAAAGCGCAGATGTCCGGCAACTTCGCGAGGTCGCCGTCCATCGAGAACACGCTGTCGGTGAAGATCATCTTGAACCGCGCGCCTTTTGCCTCTTCCAGTTTCGCCTTCAGGTCGCTCATGTCGTTGTGCTTGTAGCGGAACCGCTGCGCCTTGCAGAGCCGCACGCCATCGATGATCGAGGCGTGGTTGAGTTCGTCGGAGAGGATCGCGTCGGCTTCGGTGAGGAGCGGTTCAAAGAGGCCGCCGTTGGCGTCGAAACACGAGATGTAGAGGATGCTGTCGCCCTTGCGGAAGAAGCGGGCGATTTGCTGCTCACACCGCTTGTGAACGTCTTGCGTCCCGCAGATGAACCGCACGCTAGAGAGACCGTAGCCCCACGCCTTCACGCCGTCGAGCGCGGCGTTGACGATGTCCGGGTGGTTCGCGAGGCCGAGGTAGTTGTTCGCGCAGAAGTTCACCACTTCCTGATTGTTGACAGTAATCCCGGAGCGCTGCGGCGAGGTGATCCGGCGCTCGGCCTTGTACAGCCCCTTCGCCTTGAGGGCGTCGAGTTCGGTGCGGAGGAACGCGTTGATGTCGTCGGCCGGCATGGGAAAGCTCCTGAAGTGGTGGAGGAATAGTTTACGAAGCTGTTCGTGTTGCACGACGCCGCGGTTCCGGGTCTACTCGTACCTCAGCGGGTAGCGAGATGGGCCGCCCAGCCGCTCCGACGCCCGCGCGAAGACAGGAAGTAGGAGAAGAGCTATGCCACGGACGATCTTCGGAATCGTGCTCGGGTTCGGTTTGGCCCTCGTGCTGGGGTGCGGGTCGAAGTCGGACCAGCCGCTGCCGACCGCGAAGCTCGAAACCGACCCGGCGCCGGCGCCGACCCCCGATCCGAACGCCGGTGCGCCGAAGGTTGACGCGCCCGCCGGCCCGGCGTGGGAGATGGACCCGACCAGGCACGCGATCCCCGCGGCGCCCGTAAAGGGGCGCATCGCCGGCGTGGACGTGACGCCCGAGGTCGGCATCGAGGGCGACGAGTTGACGTTCCGCGTACTCAAGGCCGGGACGCCGATCGCCGAGCGGAGCGTGCGCCTCAAACTCGCGCCGATGCTCGTCGCGGGGCAACCGGTCCCGTCGGTGTTCGGGCGAGACTGGAAGGTGAAACCCGACGCGCAACCCGGGCCGGGGGTGCCGGAGGTGTGGCGCGAGGTGGCCGGCAAAGACCCGCACCTGTACCCGGCCGGCTGCGCGGTGACGCTCGAACTCGGCGCGCTCAAGGCCGGGAAGGTGCCCGGCAAGATCTACGTCAGCCTGCCGGACGAGGAGAAGTCGTTCCTCGCGGGCACGTTCGAGGCGTCGTACACGCGCCCACACACCGAGCGGCCCGGCCCGGACGACGCGCCGTACATCGGCGGCGACGTCACCGTGACCGGGGCCAAACCGGACGCCGAGGTGCGCGTCGCCTACGCGGCGTTCACCGCGACCGGGCTTGCGCTCAAGGAACTGCAACTGCCCGCCAAGAACGTGCCGCTGGAACAGGCCCAGTGGACCCGCGACGAGTCCGACCGGCCGCGCGCCAGCACGCTCATCGCCGGCGACGGGCAGGGGCGCCCGTTCCGCTACGAGCACGTGAAGCTGCCGCCCGGGCGGTACCTGATCTCGGTCGGGGTGGTCGGCGGCCCGACCGCGTGGAAGTGGGTGGACGTGGCGTCCGGCGCCGCGCTCACGGAGAGCTTCGCGCTCGACGCGACGAAGACCGGCGGCGTGGAGGTGAGTCTGCCGGCCGACGTGAAGGGCAAGCTGTTCCTCGCCCCGGCCGACGCGCCCGACAGGCCGGCGCTGGACGCGGCCCTGTTCCACGCGATCGCGTTCCAGGTGGTGCGCCAGGACGCCGACATCGTGGCCGGCAAGGCGGCGCTGAAGGCCCTCGCCCCCGGGCGCTACGAGGTCCGGGCCGGCGACCTCCGCGGGTTCGTGGATGTGGTCGCGGGCAAGACCGCCGAACTGAACCTGGCGCCGAAGAAACCGTAGGCGAACGGCGCTTACGCCGCTTCCGTCACCTGCAGCCGCACGCTCAGGACGTGGTCCTTCACCTTCGCGCGGTACTCGGTCATGTGCGGGGCCGCGCTGTGGGCGTAGAGCGCCTCGACGCTCTCCCATTTCTCGATCACGGTCACCACGTCCGGCCGCGGGCCGTCCTGCACCGCGATCGTCGTTGGTACGTCCACGGTCGCCTGATACTCGATGCACCCGACCTCGGCCCGTACCAGCGGCGTAACCCAGCGGAACGCCTCAAGGACGTGCTCGCGGGTGCCGGGTTTCGCAGTGATCGTCGCGACGACGTGAATCATCGGGTTATTCCTTTGTGACGAACTCGTCCAGGTTCAGGATCGCGCGGGCGGTCGCGGTCCACGCGGCGCGTTCGACCGCGTCCTCGCTGCCCCCGGCGACCGCGCGGGCGCGCTGCGGGTCGAGCGCGAACCGCTCGCGCTGCGTTTCAAAGAACGCGGCGATGGCGGTTGCTTCGGCCGCAGTCGGCGGGCGCACCAGACACAGCCGGAACAGATACTTCACGCGGTCCGGCGTCGGGGCGTTGTGCGCAAACGTCCGCTTCGCGAGCGCCTGCGCGACCTCCAGCAACACCGCGTCGTTGAGCATGGTGAGCGCTTGAAGCGCGGTGTTCGATACCTCGCGCCGGGCGGTGCAGGCCTCGCCGCTGGGGCCGTCGAACGTGCCGAACATCGCGTAGGGGGCCGTGCGCTTCATGAAGGTGTACAGCCCGCGGCGGTAGCGGTCCTCGCCGGGGCTTACTTGCCAGTTCAGGCCGCCGTAGGTGCCCTCGGTGGTGATGTTGGCGGGCTGCGGCGGGAACACGCTCGGCCCGTACATCTTCGCGGACAGTAAGCCGGCGGCTTTCAGCGCCGAGTCGCGGATCTGCTCCGCTTCGAGCCGCACCCGCGGGCCGCGGGCGAGCAGCTTGTTCTCGGGATCGGCCTTCAGTAACTCCGGCGTGACGCGCGCCGACTGCTTGTAGGTGGCGGAGGTGACGATGAGCTTGTGGAGCTTCTTCACGCTCCATCCGCGCTCGATGAATTCGAGCGCGAGCCAGTCGAGCAGTTCCGGGTGCGTGGGCGGTTCGCCCTGATAGCCGAAGTCGTCGAGCGTGCGGACCAGGCCGCGACCGAAGAACGCCTGCCAGTGGCGGTTCACCGTCACGCGCGCGGTGAGCGGGTTCTCGGCACTCACGAGCCACTTCGCGAACTCCAGGCGGTTCCTGGGCGCGCGTTCTTCGCCGAACAGCGCGGGCAGGCCGGGCGCCACCGCTTCCTTCGGCTGGAGGAACTCGCCGCGGTGGTGGCGGAACGTCGGGCGCGGGTTGTCCGCGGGGCGCTCCTGCAACACGAGTGTCGTCGGGAGCGGCGGCAACTGCCTGCGGAGTTTCTCAATTTCATCGCGGGCGGCCTTGAACTCCGGGGCGACCGTCAGCCAGTGGTGGAACAGGCGCTCGCGCTCGGCTTCGGTGAGAGCGTCGGCGTCGCGTGTGAGCAACTCTTCGAGTTCCGCCGGGAGGTCGCGAGCCTTCACCTCGCCGGCGGCCGTTGTGACCGAGATGCGGAACCGGCCCAAACTGGCCGCGTAGTGGCGCTCGAACAGGAGTGCCAGCGTCGCGGTTTTCGTGGTGAGCGGTCTGGCGAGGTTGAACACCGCGGCCGAGCCGGCGCCCTCGCGCCCGCTGCCGGCCCAACCGGTGTGCGGGTGGCCGTCGAGTGCCAGCTTCGCCGACAGGTTCCCGCGCGGGTGCGATTCGGACGCGGCGGAGAAGGGCAGGGGGGTGCCATCGACCTTCAGCGCGAACTCGCTGAGGAGGAAATCGCCCTTCGGGCCTTCGTAGTAACAGCGCCCGGGGCCGCCCGCGGGCAGGCGCTCGTCGGGAAGCGCCTCGATGCGGATCGCGGTGACGTTGGCCGGCAGGTCGGTGAGCGTGAGTGCGTAGAGGTCGCGCTTCTGCGCGTCGCCGCTGGCGAAGATCGAGCCGTCGGGCTGAACGGCGAGCTTCGTTGGGCCGGCCTCCATCTTCGCCGGCCGAACCGGCGCCCAGGTCACGGCCCGCTTGCGTCCCGCGGACGCCCAGGCCTCGAACCGGACGGCCAGTTTCACCGGGTCGAGCTTCGTGGGCAGTTCCTTTTCGAGGACCGCGAGCTTCGCTTCGGTCGCGGCGCGCTGCTTGGCCAGTTCCGGTGCCGGTATCGTGAGGTCCGGTTCGTCCGCGTTGTTGAGGTAGGCGAACAGCCTGAAGTATTCGGTGTGCGAAATCGGGTCGAACTTGTGCGTGTGGCACTGGGCGCAGCCGACCGTGAGACCCAGCCACACCGTTCCCGTGACCGCGGCGCGATCGACCACCGCGTAGTAGCGGAACTCCAGCGGGTCGATCCCGCCCTCCTCGTTGAGCATCGTGTTGCGGTGGAACCCGGTCGCGATCCGCTGGCTGAGGGTGGCGTTGGGGAGCAGGTCGCCGGCGAGCTGTTCGATCGTGAACCGATCAAACGGCATGTCCGCGTTGAGCGCGGCAATCACCCAGTCGCGGTACGGCCAGACCGAGCGCCGGCGGTCCTTTTCGTAGCCGTTGGTGTCGGCGTAGCGGGCGAGGTCGAGCCACTTCCTGGCCCACCGCTCTCCATACAGAGGGGACGCGAGCAGCCGATCGACCACTCTCTCGTAGGCGTCGGGCGCTTGGTCCTTCACGAACGCATCGACTTCCTCCGGCGTCGGCGGGACGCCGACAAGGTCGAGGTACACGCGGCGAATGAGTGTGTAGCGGTCCGCTGGCGGCGAGAAGTGGAGGTCGCGTTCGCGGAGCTTTTGGGCGATGAACGCGTCGATGGGGTTTGTGCTGTCTGCGGGGAATAGTGGAGTCAGCGGGCGCTCCGGGCGGACGAAACTCCAGTGCGCATCGTACTTTGCGCCGGCGGCGACCCACGCGGAGAGCGTCTCCTTCTCCTTCGCAGAGAGGGTGACTTTGGTCGCCGGCGGCGGCATGACCGCGTCCGCGTCGGTCGAGGTGATTCGGCGCACCAGCTCGCTGTCCGCGGGCTTGCCGAGGACCGCTTCGGCCCCGGCGCGCGTGTCGAGGCGCAGTTTCGCCTTGCGCGCCGCGTCGTCCGGGCCGTGGCACTTGAAGCACTTGGCCGCGAGGATCGGGCGCACGTCGCGGTTGAAGTCTACCGCCGGCGCAACCGGTTGTGCGCGAAGCACAATCGGCGCGGCGGAGCGGGCCGGGCCGTCGGCGGCAACCGCCGGAGTGGCACTAAACGCGATGACCAGACCCGCGAACCACAAACGTGCCATGATGACGTTCCCGCGCTGCCACCCCGGGGTTGAAACCCCGGGCTATTGAACGGTGGCCCCTTCAGGGCCCAAGAGGCATTCTGACCCCGAAGGGGTCGCCCTGCAATAGCCCGGGGTTTCAACCCCGGGAACGCTTTACATAGAATGACCCCCGCCGGTCACGCTCCGCCGCCCGCTTGCCGCGCCCGTTGCGCGGCCCGCCGCGCGGTCACTCCCACACCTCCATGAGCGAATCACCCGCGCCCGCCTCCGCCCCCACCCCGGACGAACATCACAAACCGCATCAGTCGTTCTGGCTGTGGGTCATGTGCCTCACCGGCGTGGATTACTTCTCCACACTCGGCTACCAGCCGTCCATTGCCTACCAGAACGCCGGGCTGCTCACCCCGATCGCCACGGTCGTGCTCGTGTTCGTCACGCTGTTCGGCGCGCTGCCTGTGTACGCCCACGTCGCCAAGAAGTCGTTCGAGGGGCAAGGCTCCATCGGGATGCTCGCCAAACTGGTCTCTGGCTGGCCCGGCAAGATCATGGTACTCGTCCTGCTGGGGTTCGCCGCGACCGGGTTCGTCATCACCAAGACGCTCTCGGCCGCCGACGCTGCGGTCCACCTGGTCGAGAACCCGAACTGGCCGTGGCGCCCCGCGCCCGGCGAGACCCCGACCGCCCAGCTCATCGCCGTGACGATGCTCCTCCTGATGTTGCTGGGCGCCGCGTTCATGCGCGGGTTACGAGAGGTGATCGGGCTGGCCGCGGTCATCGTGTTCGTTTACCTGGGGCTAAATCTCATCGTCCTCGGCGCCGGGATCAATTACCTGACCGAGCACCCCGAGAAGTGGCACGCCTGGATCGCTCGATTGCAACGCGGCGAGTGGTACCTGGCCGAGAACCCGCTCGGCCCGGTCGCCGGAATCGGCGGGATGATCGCCGTCAGCTTGCTCTTGTTCCCCAAACTGGCGCTGGGCCTCTCCGGGTTCGAGACCGGCGTCGCGGTCGGGTCGCACGTTCGCGGGCGGCCCGATGACGACCCGAAGAACCCGACGGGCCGCATCGCCAACATCCGCAAGCTGCTCATCACGGCCGCGGTCATCATGTCGGTGTACCTGATGGCCACGTCGATCGTGATTAGCACGCTGATCGAGCCGGAACAGATCACCCCGGTTGCAAAGGAAGGCGGGCTGCCGCGGGACGCCAACGGGAACCCGATCCGGCACGTCGAGGACTGGCCGAAGAAGCCGGCCGCCGGGCGCGCGCTGGCCTACATCGCGCACGGCGAGGGCGGCTACGGCAAGCAAATCTGCCCACTGTTCGGCCCGACGTTCGGCACCATTTACGACATCAGCACGATCATCATCCTCTGGTTCGCCGGGGCCAGCGCGATGGTCGGCCTCCTGAACCTCGTCCCGCAGTACCTCCCGCGATACGGCATGGCCCCGGAGTGGGCGCGGGCCGTGCGCCCGCTCGTGCTGCTGTTCACGGTGGTCAACCTCCTGGTGACGTGGGTCTTCAAGGCCAACGTGGACGCGCAGGGCGGGGCTTACGCCACCGGCGTCCTCATGCTCATGACCAGCGCGTGCGTCGCGAGTGTCATCGACGTGTGGCGCGAGCGCGAGGGGCGGTGGTATCGCCGGCTGTCGTGGCCGTTCTTGCTCATCACCCTGGTGTTCGTCTATACGACGATTGCCAACGAGGTGGAAAAGGGGTTTCAGGGGCTCATCATCTCGTCGTTCTTCATCGCCACCATTCTGGTGATGTCGCTCTGGTCGCGGGTGGCCCGGAGCCGCGAGCTGCGGTTCGCCGGGTTCAAGGTCCCCGACGCCGAGTCGCGGTTGATGTGGGACAGCATCCGCGACCTGGAACTGAGCGTGCTCGTCCCGCACCGGCCCGGGCGGCGGAGCCTGGCGAACAAGGAATCGCAGATCCGCCGCGAGCACCGCATCCCGCGCGACCTCGTCATCGTGTTCGTGCAGGTCGAACTCGCCGACGCGAGCGACTTCGTCAACGAACCGGTCCTGCACGTCGAGCAGCAAGAGGGCCGCTACGTGATCCGCATCACCGGGGCCGCGTCGATCGCCCACACGCTCGCGGCGCTGGCGCTGGAGATGGCGAAGGTGGGCCGCCCGCCGGAAGTTCACTTCGGGTGGACCGACGACAGCCCGGTGAGCGGCACGCTCGGGTTCCTCTTGTTCGGCGAGGGCAACGTACCATGGATGGTGCGCGACCTGATCCGGCGGGCCGAACCCGACGAGAGCCGGCGCCCGCTCATCATCGTCGCCGGCACGGCGTAGGTCAGCGCTGTAAGAGGGCTTCTGAAAACGGGAACGCGGATGACGCGGACCAGAGCGCGGATGAAAAAGCGGATCAGATACACAGAGAGTTCGAATTCAACTCGAGCTGCTGTCTTGATCCGCGTGCGTCCGCGCGGGAATCCGCGGCACCCGCGTTCCTGACTTTGGTCTGTTCAGATATCCAGTCAGGTCCAGATTCCGATTCGAACGATTAGCACGGTTATGCTGTGCCTTGAAATTGGGCTGGTCACGGTTTTCGACTCAGGCGACAGCAGAAAATGTTCACGTCTCACATGAACATTATGCGGAGTTCTGATTATACGATCTGGGTAAGATAGGCCGCCTGCAAAATGTAGGGAATCCTGCTTGTAAGCGGTGTGAGAGGCGAGTAGTCTACCCGCCTATCATACCGTCCGCATGGACTGCGCCCACAACAATTTTCACACGGGTTGTGGGATTTTGTCCGTCCGCACCGGTCGGCATGATTCACCCGTGACTCGCACCCCCTCTCTGAGGCGCACCATGAACCGCCCCTGGTCCGACTGGATGTTCCGGCTTTTCAAGAGCGCCAACAGCAAAAAGACGACCCGGCGGGCCCGCACGGCGCCGCGGCTGGGCGTCGAACACCTCGAGGACCGCGTGGTCCCGGCGATCACGATCCTCGATACGGGGATCGGCACCCTCGACGGCTCGCTCAGCGCCAGCGACGGGACCATCACCGCCGCCGAGAGCACCGGGGCGCAAACGCTGTCGCGCACCGCGCTGGAGGGGGTCGGGCCGACGATCACCATCAGCATCAGCTCCGACGCGATCACGTTCAACAACCTGAGCAGCACGCTGACGCTCCAGACCTCCCCGGGCACCACGGCCACGTTCGACTCCGGCGCCGGCGCGCTGACCTTCGGCGACGTGACCGACACGCTGGCCACCAGCGGCGGCTCGCTGAACCTGACCGCCGGCGGCAACATGACGATCGGGAGCCTCAGCACCTCCAACGGCAACATCGTGCTGAGTTCCGGCGGCACGTTCATGAGCACCGGCTCGATCGTCGGCGCCGCGACGAACATCACCGGGGCCAACGGCGTCACCGTGCAGACGGTGATCGGCACCTCGGTCACGATCGTGTCCTCGGCCGGCTCGATCACGAGCGACCCGGCGGCCCCGAGCACGCTGATCCAGGCCAGCGCCCAGCTCACGACCACCGCCGCCACCGGCATCAACATCCGCACGCTCGCCAACCAGTTCGCCGCCACCAACAGCACCAGCGGCAACATTACCGTCGCGCAGGCGACGCCGACCTCCGCGTCCCAGACGCTGACCATCGTCGGCGACGTGAACAACGCGGTCGCCGGCGGCCTGATCTCGATCACCAACAACAGTGAGGCGATCGTCGTCAACAGCGGCGTGAACGTCACGTCGAATAACGGCGCCATCACGCTCTCGGCGACCGACCTGACGCTCAACGGGACGATCAACAGCGGCACCGCGGTCACGACCCTGTCCACGTCCGCCGCCGGCACCCAGATCGACCTCGGCACGAACACCACCGGCAAGTTCAGCCTGACCCAGGCGGAACTGAACACCGTCACCGCGAGCAACCTGCGGATCGGCAGCTCCACCTCCGGCGCGTTCATGGTGACCGCGGCGATCACGGCCCAGGCCAGCTTCGGCAACACGCTGACGCTCATCAGTGGCGCCGCGATGACCGACACCGCCGCCGGGTCGATCACCGCCACCAACCTGCGCCTCAGCGGCACCGGCCCGATCACCCTCGACTCGGCGAACAACGTCACCAACCTCGTCGCCGACCTCGTGGCCGCCACGCCCAGCGGGGCTCTGGTGTTCTCCAACGGCACCAACCCGCTGGTCGTCAGCCTGGCGGCCATCGACACGGTTTCCGGGATCACCACGAACAACAGCGACGTGACCCTCGTCGCCGACTCGCTGAACGTCCTCGGGCTGATCGACACCGCGACCGGCAACGCGAACGCCGGCGGCGCGGTCTCGTTCGTCCCGTTCACGGCCGCGACCAACATCACCGTCGGCGGCGGCGCGACCGGGCTGGGCATCAGCGACACCGAACTGGGCCAGATCACGGCCAGCGCCGTGCGCATCGGCGCGGTCACCGGTACCGCGTCGTTCCCGGCCACGACCGGCACCATCCTCGTGGACGGAAACATCAACCGGCGCGGCGGCGGGGCCACGGCCACCGGGTTCGACACGCTGCACTTCCGCACCGCCAACACCACCGCGACTGCGGTCACGCAGAACGCGGGAACCTTCGTCTCCGCCACGATGTTCGCCGTCGAGTCGGTCGGCACCGTCACCCTGGACAGCGCGACCAACGACTTCGACTTCCTCGCCGGGAGCGTCACCGGCACCACCCCGGACTTCCTCATCCTGACCGAGGCCGGTGGGGTCCAGATCGCCGTCGTCGATGGCGTCAGCGGGCTGAGCGTGTCGGCCGGCAACGCCGGCAACCGCATTACCCTGTCGAGCACCGGCCCCGTCACGCAGGCGACCGGGGCGAACGTCACCGGCCCGCAGTTCGAGTTCACCGGCGCCGGCCCGGTAACGCTCACCAATACGGGCAACGATGTGGACCTGCTCGCCGCGGTTCTCACCGGCGCGAACAATGCCTTCAGCTACACCGACGCCGACGACCTCTCGATCGACACGGTCAACGCCACCACTGGCATCAGCACCAACAACGGCAACATCAGCGTCAACACCGTCAACGGCGCGCTGACGGTTCAGGACACCGCTGCGGCCATCGACGTGAACGCCGGCACCGCGAGCGTCTCGCTCACCGCCGGCGACCCCAACGCCACCGACCCCGATCTGACGATCAGCGCCAACGCGGTCGTGGCGGGCACCGGCGGCATTACCCTCGTCGGTGACAACATCGTCATCGGCGCCGGGGCGTCGGTGAACGCCGGGGGTGGCATCGCCAGTCTCCGCCCGTTCGCCAACGGCACGCTGATCGACCTCGGCGGGGCCGACGGTACCAACACGCTCGGCCTGACCGACGCCGAACTCGACACAATCACCGCGGGCGTCATCCGGGTGGGCTTCGCCAACGCCGGCAACCTGAGCGTCTCGGCCAACATCGACCCGGCGGGCACGAACACCCTGCACCTCATTACCGGCGGGGCGATCGTCGATAACAACGCCGGCGCCTTTGACCTGCAGGTAACCAACCTCGCCCTGGAGGCCAGGAACGGGATCGCCGACGGGCAGACCACCCCGGCCGCCGGCGGGAACGTCCTCGACATCATCGTCACCACCGTCGCCGCGAGCAACACGACCTCCGGCAGCATCGTGATCGCGAACCCCACCACCGCCTTGACCGTCGGGACTGTTGACGGCGTGGTGGGCGTGAACAACGCCGCGACCGCCTCACTGGTCGATTCGTTCGTCCAGGCCTCCGCCGGCACCCTGACCATCAGCAGCCCGGTCACCACGGCCGGCGACAACCTCCGGTTGTTCGCGCTCGGGGCGACCAGCGACGTGCTCGTCAACGCCGCGGTGAGTGTGACGGCCGGGAGCGGGTTCGTCCTCATCAGCGCGGAGAACAACGTCTCGGTGGCTGCCCCCGTTTCGACCGTCGGGAGCGGGGCCATCACGATTACCGCCGACAACAACGGCAACGGGGTCGGTGACGTCACGAGCACCGCGACCGGGACGGTTTCCTCGGCCGGCGGGGTCATCACCATCTCCGGGGTGAACGCCACGGTCGGCGGGGCTGTCAGCAGCACGGGCGGGGGAAACATCTTGCTCACCGCCACCATCGCCAATCTGGCCGTCAACGCCGCGGTCAGCGCGACCGGCGGCAACGGCAGCGTCGCCCTGTCGGCCGGCGACAACATTAGCGTGACGGCCCCGATTTCGGTCGCCAACGCCGGCGTTATCACCGCCAACGCCGACACTCCCAACGGCGGGGTCGGCGACTTCACCAACAGCGGCACCGGCACGCTCACCACCGCCGGCGGCAACGTCACCATCCGCGCCCAGGACATCGACATCGGCGCGGCCATCAGCACCACGACCGCCGCGACCAGCAACGTCATCCTCTTGACCCGCGACCCGGCCGACGTGATCGACCTCGGCACCGATACCGGGTTCGGCCTCACCGACGCGGACCTCGACAACGTCACCACCGGCGTGCTGCGGGTCGGATCGACGGCGACGAACACCGGCGGCATCACGATTACCAGCCAGATCACCCAGCCGGGCACCCCGGGCTACCGCACGCTGTCGCTCGAAACCGGCGGGGCGATCACCGACAACACCGCGGGCGAACAGACCGACCTCACCGTCGATAACCTGGCGCTGCGGGCCAACACCGGGATCGGCGCGGCCGACGACATCGACATCCAGGCGCTCCGGCTGGCGTTCAACAACAGCACGTCGGGCAACGTTCAGATCAGCAACATCGCCTCCGGCACGAACGCGCTGACCATCGACTCGGTCGCCGGGTTCACCACCAGCGCCAACAGCGGCTCGTCGGCGACCACGATGGTCACCACCACCCGCGGGCTGGTGTTCAACGTCAACACCAGCAGCGACGGCACCGCGACCTTCATGACGACCGGCGTTTCCGACGCGCCGAACTTCATCGATGACATCACCGTGAACAGCGGCGTCACGGTCGCGGTCATCGGCGTGGGCCAGAACCTCTCGCTCATCGCGGCCGACGACATCGTCATCAACACCGGCGCGACGGTGAACGCGGCCAACATCCTGACCCTCACCGCCGGCGACGCCGACGCCGACGGCGGCGGCCAGCTCTTCATCAACGGCACGATCAACGGCAACATCATCAACCTGACGGCCTACCAGGACATCCTGCTGCCGTTCCTGAACAAGCCGACCTCGGCGATCAACGTCACCAGCATTAACGGGGCGATCATCGACCCCGACACCGGGGCCGTTGATGACATCGACATCACCGCCGCGTCGATCACCTTCACCGCCAACACCGGCATCGGGGTCGGCGGGACCGCGACCGACACCAACATCGAGACCCAGACCCCGGCGTTCGAGGCCCAGACCGTCACCGGCGGCATCCTCATCGACAACGGCGTCACCACCCCGGTGACCCTCGTCATCGGCGGCCTCTCCGGCGCGCTCAACGGCGTCCAGGCGACGACCTCGGGCAACATCACCATCAACAACGCCGGGAGCATCCAGGCGCTGACGAGCGGCGACATCATCCGCTCGGCCAACGGCAACGTGACGCTCAACGCGACCGGCACGACCGCGGACGTGACCATCGCCACCGGCGACAGCCCGGCCGTTCAGGCGGCCGGCGCCGGCAGCACCGTGACCATCATGGCCGGGCAGGACATCTTCCTCGGCAGCCCCGGCGGCAGCCAGGGTGACGTGGCCGCGACCAACGTCACCCTGACGGCCGGCCGCGACATCACCCTGAACGCCGACAGCGACGTTTCGGCCGCCGGCGGGTCGGTCAACGTGACCGCGGGCCGTAACGTCTCCCTGATCCAGACCGGCGGGGTCGGCTCGTCGATCTCCACCACCGGCCCGGTGATCAACATCACCACCGGCGCGAACGGGATCTTCACGCTCAACTCCGGCACCGGCGGCACGATTTCGACCACCAACCAGCCGATCAACATCACGGCCGACGACGTGGTCATCGTCGCCCCGGCCACGATCACCGCGGGCACGGGCGTCATCACCATCAAACAGGTGACCGGCACGCGGGTGATCGACCTCGGCACCAACACGGCGGGCACGCTCGGGCTGACCGACGTCGAAATCGATCAGATCAGCACGACCGGCCGGTTGCAGCTCGGGGTGACCGCCAACACCGGCAACATCAACGTGACCGCGGCCATCGACGGGGCGAACATCGCCACGCTGCACCTGCAAACCGGCGGGGCGATCGTGGACACCGGCCCGGGCAGCATCACGGAAACCAACCTGGCGCTGGAGGCCAGCACCGGGGTTGCCAGCAGCGGCACCCCGCTCGACACCTCCGTGAGCAACCTCGAAGCGCAAACGGCGACCGGCGGTATCTTTATCGCCAACACCGGCACGGTGCTGAACGTCGGCGGCGTCCTGGCGACCCTCAACGGCGTGCAGGCCACGACCTCCGGCAACATCTCGATCACCAACAACAACACGATCAACGTCACCGGCGCCAGCACCGAGAACATCGTTACCCAGAGCGGTAACATCCTGGTCAACGCGACCGGCGCGACGTCCGATGTTCAGACGGGCACGGCCCCGGTAGCTCCGCGCGGGACCATCCGATCCGCGAGCGGGAACGTGACCGTGATGGCCGGGCAGGACATCCTGCTGGGCCGAGCGGGCGCGGTCTGGGGCGATGTCATCGCCAACGGCGATATCACGCTGACCGCCGGCCGGGACATCACCGTCGATCACCAGACCGTTGTCTTGGCGACCGCGACCGGGACGATCACCGGGACGGCGGGGCGGAACATTTCGGTGCTTCGCACGAGCGGCGGCAACCCCGCGGAGATCGTCACCGAGGGCGGCACAATCACGCTCACCACGGGCCCGAACGGCCTCTTGACGCTCGACTCGGACAACGGGGGCGGCACCGTTCGGACCACCAACGGCGGCGGCAACGGGAACATCACCTTCAACGCCGACCGCGCGAACATCACCTCCGGTGATACGGTGACGGCCGGCACCGCGATCGTGACGATCCAGCAGGTCAGCCCGGCGTGGAACATCGACCTCGGCAGCGCCACCGACGCCGCGGCCAACACGCTGGAGCTGTCCGACGCCGAGTTCGACCGGATCACCGCCGGAATCATCCGCGTCGGCGACCCGACCAACACCGGCAACATCACCGTCACGAGTGCGATCTCGCCGGCCGGGACGACGGTCCTGGCCCTCCGCACCGCCGGGACGATCGCCGACGGGACCGGGACCGAGCAGGCCGACCTGATCGTCGCCAACCTGCAACTGCGGGCCGGCACCGGGACCGGCACCGCCGGCACCGGCGACATCGACGTGGACGTGACCACCCTCGCGGCGCTGAACACCACGAGCGGCGACATCTTCGTCAGCGACGTGAGCGACCTGTCGGTCGGCACCGTGGACGGAACCACCGGCGTCACCAACGCCGCCGCGGGCGGCGCGGTGGTGCTGGAGGCCGGGTTCGGCGGCACCGGCGCGCTCGTCGTCACCGACACCGCGGCATCCATCGACGTGCAGGCCACCTTCGGCGGGATCATCATCCTGCGGGCCAACGACGCGGTCACGGTCAACTCGAACGCGGTCGTGCAGTCGGGCACCGGCAACATCAGCGTGCTGTCGAACTTCGGCGACCTCAACGGCACCTCCGGGATCACCCTCCAGTCCGGGTCGTTCATCAAGACCGAGGGCGACATCCTGCTCGACGCCAACCCGGACGGCAACACGCTCGGCGGCGGGATCACCGTCACCAGCTACAACCAACTGGCCGGGACCGGGGCCGGGGTCGGCTCGCCGGCCAACGCGGCCCAGAACGTCACCCTGCGGGCCGGGGCGTCGGACCTCACCATCGACGACCTGTTCGCCGACAACGACATCAGCATCACCACCCGGACGAACATCCTTGACGACTCGGTGGACACCACCCGGGCGCGGGCCGGGCGCGACATCCTGCTGTCGGCCGGCGGCCTCATCGGCGGCGTCGTGGCGACCCCGACCCCGATCTCCACGGCCGACATCCTCTCGGCCAGCACCGCCACGCCGGCGGCGAACTTCCTGGCGGCCCTGGACGTGGCCTACGGGCGCAACCTGTCGCTCACCCAGACCAACACCCTGGGCAACATCCAGGTCCGCAAGATCGAGTCCGGGCTGGCCACCAGCAGCGTCATCCAGAACGGGACGCTGGTCAACTCGGGCAACCAGCTCGCCCTGATCAGCTCCGGCGGCAACCTGACGGTCGATAGCGCGTTCACGGTGAACAACGGGAACCTGCTCCTGGCGACCACCGGCGGCAACTCGATCACCATCAACACCGCGTCGGGCGTGACCAACACCGACCCGAACGCGACGACCAACCTGATGGCCAGCGGCAGCACGACCGCGTCCATTACCGGGTCGCCGGCCAACGTCATCGCCGAGGTGAGCGGGACGAGCATCGGGCTGTTCACCAGCGGCGGCAACATCGGCACGATGGCCAACGCCCTGAAGATCAACTCCGACGCGACCACCGGCCGGCTCGACGGGTTCACCAACGGCGCCGTTAACAACGTCGCCAACACCGGAGGCGACGCGTTCCTCACCGACACGCAGAACGGCGTCCGGGTCGGCCTGTTCAACGCCGGTACCGCGGGCGACGTGACGCTCGTCTCGCAGGGGAACATCACCCCGACCGGGTCGAGCATTGTTGCGGTCACTCACAACGACAACGTGGCCGAGATCATCGGCGACGTGATTACCCTCAACGCCACCGCGACGAGCACCGGCGCCGGCGGGCAGATCGGGCTGCCGGCCACGTTCTTCGAGGTGAACGCCAACACGCTCAACGCGAGTACCAACAACTCGGCCCTGTGGATCTCCGAGGTCGGCACCGGGGCCGCTGCCGGCGCGGCCGTCGGTCTGGTCACCCTGGGCACCACGACCGGCACCACGACCGCGTTCCTGCGGGTCCGCAACGGCGGCACCCTGACGAGCGCGGCGCTCGACGGGGTCGCGGACGTGCTCGCCCCGGTCGTGAACCTGTCCACCGTCGCCGGCGACACCCCGGCCGGCGGGAACTTCGGCACCGGCACCGCCAGCCCGCTCGAGATCGACGCGGCCACGCTGAACTCGAACCTGGCCGGCGGCGGGAACCTGTTCGTCCGCGACACGACTGCCGGGCTGACCGTGCAGCGGGCCAACACGACCACCGGGAACATCGGGATCGAGGTCACCGGCGCCGGGAACAACCTGGTCCTCGGCAACGCCAGCAGCGCCGCGACGGTCGTTTCCACCGGCGGCACGACCGCCGGGACCGCGACGGCCACCCTGACCGCGACCGGCGCGATTACGAGCGCCGCCCCGGCCGGGATCATGGACGTGGCGGCCCTGCTCCTGGGGGCCACAGCGGGCACCGGTATCGGCACCAGCGGCACCCCGCTGGAAACGACGATCGGCACCCTGGCGGCCAGCGGCGGCACCGGCGGCGTGTTCCTCACGAACACTGGCGCGCTGACGGTCGGCACCGTGGGCGCCCAGAACGGCGTCAGCGCGACCGGGGCCGCGAACATCGCCCTGACCACGGTCGATGCGGCCGGCGCCGGGCAAGACCTGACGGTCGCCGCGGGCGTCGCGGTCGCCACCGGGGCCAACGGCAACGTCACCCTGCAATCCGGTGACAACCTGACGGTGAACGGCACGATCACGACGAGCGGCACCGGGATCACCACCCTCGTCGGCGACTTTGCCGACGCCGACACGGGCACCGGGACGGTGATGACCGTCTCCGCCACGGGCGTCTTGAACTCAGCGACCCCGGTTCAGATCACCGGCGGGGCCGACGCCGATTCGTTCAACCTCACCCCGCAGACCGGGGCGGCGCTGAGCGTGACCGGCGGCAACCCGACGACCTTCCCGGGCGACACGCTCCAACTGATCAACCTCACCGGGGCCACGCCGGTCACGCTCACCCCCGGCGCGACTGGGGCCGGCACCTTTACCTTCGGCGGGGGCCGCCAGCAGATCGCCTTCACTGGCATCGAGAACGCGTCCACCGCGGTCGTGACCATCGCCCCGGCCACGCTGACCGTGGCCGAACCGGTGGCCGGCAGCGCGCCCGCCGCCGCGACGTTCACCCTCACCCGCGTCGGCGACACGTCGTCGGCCCTGACGGTGAACTTCACGATCGGTGGGACCGCGGCCAATGGCGTGGACTACCAGACCCTGGGCGGGACGGCCACGTTCGCGGCCGGGTCGGCGACGGCCACCGTCACCGTGAACGTGGTCGGCGATACGGTCGTGGACCCCGCCGAGACGGTGACCATCACGCTCACCACGGCGCCGGGGTACACCGTCGGGGCGACCGGCGCGGCCGCGCTGACGATCACCGACACCCCGACCCCGCCGCCGCCGCCCGCGCCGCCGTTCTACACCAACGCCGCGGTCGTCGGTACGAACCTGTTCCTGACGGGCGCCGGGGTGCCGGGCGGGAGCCAGATCATCGGGGTGCCGCTCGGGTCGTTCGCGGTCTTCGCGGACGTGACCGGCGACGGGTTCGGGGACGTGATCCTGGGCCTGCCGAACCTGCTCCTGGTGGTCGATGGGCTGACCGGCCGGTTCCTGGCCCTCTTCGTCGATATCAACGGCGACAACATCCGGGACGGGCTGATTTTCAACGGCGACGGGACCACGACCGTCACCGACGGGCGGACCGGGCGCCGGATCTGATCGGCGCCGGGTTGTTGACTTCGGTCGCCGGGCCGCGTGTGGCTTTGCGGGTAATGCCGCGGGGCCGCACGCGGCCCGGCCGCGTCACCCGGAGCGTTTTCCGGGTTGGTTTGGCGAGCCGCGACCGCCGGGAGCGGGCGGCACCGCGCGGACCCGCACACGTTCCTTCCGTTGTGTATCCCGCTCCCTGGCGGTCGCGGCTCGTAAAGACACGATACACCCTCACGGGAATCGCTCTAACGGGCGCGGCCTCGAACGCGCCGCTGGAGTTCACCCGGTGTGTTCGTAGTTGAGAGTGTGAACGGAAGCTCCTCTGTTTGGTGTTGCAGCCAGGAGAGGCGGCGGGAGCAATGGCGAGTACCACACTCACCACGGCGATCCGGCGCCGATGATCCACGTTCGCTGCCGGCGTTGCCAGACCCTTCACCGACTCACGACGGCGCCGGTTCGTCACCCAGATGATCACCGGCCTCGTCAGCGCCGGCCACGTTCACCTGACCAAGGTAGCCCGCGCCACGCACCGCGGGGAAGCCAACATCCACGGTGCCCGAAGAGGCTCAGCGGGCACCTCAAGAGCGAACACTGGAACACCGCGCCGTTGGCGGCCGAGTTGCTCCGCCGATCCGCCGCGATGGTCACCGAACGGGTAAGTGGCACGTCCGTGCGTACCACCGGCGCTGGGGCGTGGAAGACGTGACTCGGGGGATCGAGCAGCACTTCGCGGTCGAGGAGTTCCTGGTCCGGTCGTGGGTGTCGATTCGGCGCCTATTGTGGCTGGCGGCGTGGGCGTTCTGGTGGCTGAATTTGTGGGGCGCGGACTCATTCGAGCGGTTGCGGGCGGCGCTGATGGATCATCCCGGGCGGCTTCGCAAGGACGTGACCTACTCGTTCGACTGGATCGCCACCGTGCTCTGAGAACTCCTACACCCACACCCAAAAGTGCCAATCAACACCGGGTGAACACCAGGTTTCCCCGGACACCCTTCGCCATGGGTGCGTCCGGAGAATGTGGGTGCAAAATGCTGAGGTCATGGCCAGACTATTGT
>CAZBXY010000023.1:0-41776 GCA_964495365.1 uncultured Frigoriglobus sp.
TGATGAGTTCCTTGCCGCTGAACTCGGCGACCGCGGTCCCGGTGCCGGTCGGCGCGAGGAACGAGTCGTGTTTCTCGGCGGTGAGGCCGGTCATCGGCTGGAACAGGTGGGTGAAGTGCGTCGCCCCGTGTTCGATGGCCCAGTCCTTCATCGCGCTGGCGACCGCGTCGGCCACGGCCGGGTCGGTGAGTTGCGCGCCCTGCTTGATGGTCTTCTGGAGCGCCTTGAACACCGGCTTGGGCAGACGGGCCTTCTGAACCTCTTCACTGAATACGAGCGTACCGAACAGTTCTTTGAGGTGGGCGGTGCGGAAGTCGATCTGGTTGAGATCGTACTCGGTGCCGGAGATCGCCGCGATCGCGGCCTGACGCGGGTTGGACATTGGGAAACGGCTCCTCGGGGTCGCGCGGGGCGACGAAGGGTAGTAATCGACGCCTGACAGAACCGGGGCGGCGGTTTGGGCTGGTCGGGGAGAGGATATTAAGGTTATAAGCCCCGTTCGAGATACGGCAAGCAGGCCGGTGGCCGGGCGAACCCGGAGCGTTCGCGACGGCGTGGAGCGATCAAACTATGCGGACAATCGCGGTCATCAATCAGAAGGGCGGGGTCGGCAAAACCACCACGACCGTCAACCTCGCGGCGGCGCTGGCGCTGGCGGGCAAGCGGGTGTGCGTCATCGACCTCGACCCGCAGGCGCACGCCAGCACGCACCTCGGCGTCGAACTCGACGGCACGCTCCCCTCGCTCTACGATGTACTCGTTTCCAACAAGCCGCTCGCGGAGGTTCGGCGCCAGATCGGTGAAAACCTCAGCCTGATTCCCTCCGACATCAACCTCGCCGCCGCGGAGGTCGAGCTGGCCGGGATCGTTGGCCGCGAAGTGATCTTGCGCGAAGCACTCGGGCGCGACCCGAATCCGGCCCTCGAAAATGTTAAGATGGGTAGAGTTGCCACGTGGCAACTTTTACAACCCGAAGCCGCGGAAGGGCCGCAGGCCGCTTCGCCCTTCGACTTCATCCTGATGGACTGCGGGCCGTCGCTGGGGGTGCTGACGCTCAACGCACTCGCGGCAGCCGACGAGGTGTTCATCCCGCTCCAGCCGCACTTCCTGGCGCTGCACGGCCTCTCGAAGCTGCTCGAAACGACCGCGCTCGTCGCCCGGCGGATCAACCCGAAGGTTGTCGTATCCGGTGTGGTGATCTGCCTTTACGATGCCGCGACGAAACTCGCGCAGGAAGTCGTGACCGACCTCTCCGCGTTCCTGGAGAAGAGTCGCGGGTCGAACACGCCCTGGGCGAACTGTCAGGTGTTCGGCACGAAGATCCGCCGCAACATCAAGCTCGCGGAGTGCCCGAGCTTCGGCAAGAGCGTATTCGACTACGCCCCCAAGAGTAGCGGCGCAGCCGATTACGCGGCGCTGGCGGTCGAGGTGTTGGGCGCAAGCGCGCCGCAAGTGGTGGGGCCGTTCAAGGTGCAAGTGGAAGCGCCGGCGCGGCAGACGACGGTGGAAGTGGCGTGACCTGGCGAACCCCGCCCACAAGGGCGGGGGTGTTGTTGGGCGCGCCCGCACGGTGTTGGTTGTTGGTCGCGCCACCCCCGCCCTTGTGGGCGGGGTTCGCCTATAATCCCCTCATGCTGCGAATCTCGATCGCCAACCCTTACGACTACCCCCTGGAGTTCCAGCAGCTCAGGGACGCGGCGCGCGCGGTGCTCGAAGGCGAGGGCGTGCGGGCATGCAAGGTGACGCTCGCGTTCGTCAACAACGAGCACATCCACCGGCTCAACAACCAGTTCTTGAAGCACGACGAACCGACCGACGTGCTGACGTTCCCGTACACCGACCCCGGTGCCAAAACCCTCGAAGGCGAGGTGGTGATCGGTTACGAGATCGCGCAGGAGTACGCGGCCGACCGCAATCACAGTGTCAACCTGGAGTTACAGCTCTACGCGGTCCACGGGTGCCTGCACCTGTGCGGGTACACCGACACCGACACCGCCGGCGAGCGCGAGATGCGCGCGAAGGAGCGCGAGTACCTGGCCAAACTGAACCTCCCCGACATCGCGTGAGGCGAACTCCGGACGCAAGTCCGGGGGTGACACCGAATGATCCCCCAGATTCAGCCAGCCGAACTGAAAGCCCTCCTCGACAGCGGACGCCCGGTGCTGCTCGTGGACGTGCGGCAGCCGGAGGAACACGCCTTCTGCGCGCTGCCGGACAGCGTGCTGATCCCGCTCGGTGAGCTGATTTCGCGGGTCGAAGAGGTGCAACCGGACGCGGGCGCGGCCGTGGTGGTGTACTGCCACCACGGCGTTCGGAGCCTGAGCGGCGCCGCGATCCTTCGGCGCGCCGGGATCGAGGCGGCCTCGCTCGCCGGCGGGATCGACCGCTGGTCACAAACGGTCGATCCGCGCGTGCCGCGGTACTGACGCCCGGTCACTTCACGCCGTGCATCCACTTCTTCAAGATCGGCGACAACAACAGCAGCAGCACGCCCGAGCCGACCGCGAACAGGCCCACGTTGTTGAACACCTCCAGCGACAGTGCCAACGTCTGTTCCTTGGTCGCGTCCTTTGGTGCGGCGGTTTCGCCGGCGATCCACTTCCCGGCCTGGTGCGCGATCGCGCTCGACAGGAACCAGAACCCCATCATGAACCCGACGACCTTCGCCGGAGCTAACTTGGTGACCAGCGACAGGCCGACCGGCGACAGTGCCAGTTCGCCGAGCGTGTGCAACAGGTACAGCAGGATCAGGAATATGGCCGCGACGATCCCGGCGGTGGCCGTCGCCTTGCCGAGGTTCAGCACGAGGAACCCGGCGCCGAGGAGCAGCAGCCCGATGGCGAACTTGACCGGGGCCGGCGGGTCCAGGTTCTTCTTCGCCAGCCACACCCACATCACCGAGAACAGCGGCGCGAACACCATGATGAACAGCGCGTTGGCCGCCTGGAAGTTACTCGTCGTCAGGGTCATTCCGAACAGGTTTTTGTCCACGTTCTCGTCGGTGAACAGGTTGAGCGCGCTGCCGGCCAGTTCAAAAAACGTCCAGAATACGGTGGTGAAGAACAGGAGCACCACGATCACCCAGACCCGCTGCCGCTCGGCCACCGGGTAGCCGAACGACAGGTACATCATGTACCCGATCGCCAGCACCCCGACGATCCCGAGCAGCGCGTCCATCGCGGACAGACTGGACATATCGACCGGGTGACCGGCCAGCAGCTCGACGATCGCGCCGATCTGCTTTTGGAGGAACGCGTCCACCGACTCGTTCGGGCGCATCAAAAAGACGGCCACCGGCACCACCAGGAACGTCCCGATCATGACTGGGAACATCTTCGCGAGCGGGGTCGGGGTGCCGTCGGCCCGGGTCGGCGGGTCGGCGTGGTGGCCGAGAACCCCGGTCGTGGTCGTGTACAGGAAGATGCACAACCCGGTCAGCATTCCGGCGCCGGCGAGCATGAACCCGTACTTCCAGCCCTCGATCTCGGCCACCGTGCCGCACGTGAGCGGGGCCAGGAACGCCCCCATGTTGATACCCATGTAGAAGATCGTGAACGCGCCGTCGCGCCGCGGGTCGCCCTGCTCGTAGAACTTTCCGATCAGGCTGGAGATGTTCGGCTTGAAGAACCCGTTACCGATCACCAACAGTGACAACCCGGCGAACATCAGCCACTCGTTGCCCCTTTCCGCCGTGCGCCCGGCCGCGATCGCCTCCGGCGTCTCCCCGGCCTTGATCCGCGCGTCGTACTGCTCCTTCGAGACGTGTTCGGTGCCCGAACTCATCGACAGGGTGAACTGCCCGGCCGCCATGAGCAGCGCGCCCCAGATGATGGCCCGCCGGAACCCGAGCAACTTGTCGGCCAGATAACCACCGGCCAGCGGGGTCAGGTACACCAGCGCCCCGTAGGCGGCGTAGATGCCGACGGCGATCTTCTTCTCGAACCCGAACCCGCCGGTGACGAGCGCCTTCGTGAGATAGAGCACAAGGAAGGCCCGCATCCCGTAGTAGCTGAACCGCTCCCACAACTCGACCATGAACAGGAAGAACAGGGCTTTCGGGTGGATCTTCCGGTTGGTGAAGATGACGAACGCGATCCAGGCGGCGACCAGCACCCAGGCGAGGAGCATGATCTGATATGGTTCGGACATGTATCGAGACCTCAGCGGCGATTGCAATAACGAAAGGGAATTGGGGAGAATCCTAACAACAGCCCGCGCCGCGGGATAGCGCAATTCTTCTGGGAATCGCCACGCTCCGGCGGCCGATGCGCGGATTCTGTGCGCCCGCTTGTTTGGCCCGCGGGAGCGGATACCATGTCGCCGTGCGGGCCGCAATGGCCCGAACGCACCCCTCCCCGCCTCTCGACCGGAGACCTCACCCCATGTTCCGCGCTCTCGCCGGCGTCGCCATCGCGACACTCGCTCTCGTCGCCTCGGGGGGCATAAGCCCCCCGCTCGCCGTGGCCGATGAACCCAAACTCCCGATGACGCTCGGGTCCATCGACCGCAAAGACCCGAAGTTCGACGCGATCATCCCCAAAGATGCCAAGATCGAGGTGCTCGCCGGCGGGTTCAAGTGGACCGAAGGCCCCGTGTGGGACAAGAAGGGCCACGCGCTGCTCTTCACCGACATCCCCAACAACCGCGTCGTCCGCTGGTCCGCCAAAGATGGCGTCAGCGACTTCCTCAAGCCCAGCGGCTATACCAGCAAGGAAGCGTTCACCGGCGACGAACCGGGCGCCAACGGGCTGGCCTTCGACAGTCACGGGCACCTCATCCTCTGCCAGCACGGCGACCGCCGCGTCGCCCGTCTGAAGGGCGACAAGACCTTTGAAACGATCGTCGATAAGTACATGGGCAAGCGGTTCAACAGCCCCAACGACCTCGTGTTCGCCCGGAACGGCGACATGTACTTCACCGACCCGCCCTACGGGCTGCCCAAGCGGATGGAAGACCCCAAGAAGGAACTCGACTTCCAGGGCGTCTACCGGCTCTCCCCGAAGGGCGAACTGACCCTTCTGACGAAGGAAATGAGCCGGCCCAACGGCATCGCACTTGCACCGGATGAAAAGACGCTCTACGTCGCCAACTCCGACCCCGACAAGGCCATCTGGATGGCGTTCCCGATCAACGCCGACGGCTCGCTCGGCAAGGGCAAGCAGATCCACGACGCGACCGCCGACGTGAAGGCGACCAACGCAATGAAGGGCCTGCCCGACGGCATGAAGGTGGACGCGAAGGGCAACATCTTCGCCACCGCGGTCAACGGCGTGTACGTGTTCAGCCCGGACTTCACGCTCATCGGCCGCATCGTCACCAACGACAAGACCGCCAACTGCGCCTGGGGCGACGACGGCACCGTGCTGTACATGACCACCAACGACAAGCTCACCCGCATCAAGACCACGACCAAGGGCCTGGGGTGGTGAGGCAACAAGCGGACTAACCACAGAGGCACAGAGACACCGAGAAGGCAGAGAAGAATGTTTGAAAACAATCTCTCTTCATGGTTTTCTCTGTGTCTCTGTGCCTCTGTGGTTAGTTCCTCTCTTCTTCGGAGTGATTCATGCTGTCGCGTCGCGATCTGCTCCGTACCGCGCCGGTCGCTGTGCTCGCCGGGTTGCGCCCGCCAGCGGCCCGCGCGGGCGAGCCGCTCATCGTGCGGATGCAGGAGCCGCGGAACCTCGAAACCTCGCTCGAATACTTCTTCTCCGCGCACACCCAGCACTTTTTCGTCCGCAGTCACTTTGCGGTGCCGGCGGTCGATCCGAAAGCCTTCAAGCTCACCGTCGAGGGGCACGTCGAGAACACGTTGGAACTGACGCTCGACGAGTTGAAGAAAATGGAGGCGGTGTCGCGCGACATGGTGCTGGAGTGCGCCGGGAACGGGCGCGTGTTCCTCGTCCCGCAAGCCCGCGGGCTTCAGTGGGGGCACGGGGCCGTCGGGCAGGCGAAGTGGACCGGCGTCCCACTCGGGGCGGTCCTCGAACGGGCGAAGGTGAAGGCCGGGGCCGGCGATGTCGTACTCGTGGGGGCCGACAAGGGCGCGATCGCCGAACCCGCGACGCCCGGCGTGATCCCCTTCGATCGTGGGATTCCGCTCGCGAAAGCCAAGAAAGATGAAACGCTCCTCGTTTGGGACATGAATAATGAACCGCTGACCGCGAGCCACGGCGCCCCGCTCCGCGCGATCGTCGGCGGGTGGTACGGCATGGCGTCGGTCAAGTGGCTGTCGCGCATCATCGTTCTGGACAAACCGCACACCGGATTCTGGCAGACGTTCGACTATTCCGTGTGGCAGCGGCCGAAGGAGGGCTTGCCACAACTCGTTCCGGTGACCGCGATTCAGCCGAAAGCGGTCATCACCAACCCGATGCCCTACGCGGTGTTGCGGCTCGACAAACCGCAGCTCGTCGATGGGTTCGCGTGGGCCGGCGAGAACGCGGTTGCGAAGGTCGAGGTCAGTTTCGACGAGGGGAAAACCTGGGGGTCGGCGACCAAGCCCGGCAAGAACGAGCCGTTCCGCAGCGCGCACTTTGTCACGGAGTTCACGCCGAAGAAGCCCGGCCCGCTGAAGATTCTGGCCCGCTGCACCGACGACAGGGGGAACACGCAGCCCGAAAAGCGCGACGCGGACCGGCGGACGTACATGATTAACCACCAGATCCCGGTCGAAGTGACGGTGAAGTGAGAGAATAGTGGGCAGGGGTTAGTGGGCAGTGGACAGAGAACAAAAGACAGGATTAGGAACAAGAGCAAGACTACGAGTAGGAAGAAGAGTACGAGCCAGATGAAGAGAACGAGTAGGACAAGCCGCGACCCGCTTTCCTGTCTTTTGTTCTCTGTCCACTGCCCACTAACCCCTGCCCACTATCCCGGCCCCGCTTTTCCCGTCGCCGCGGGTTCGCGGGTGTGTTAAATTAGCAATCGTCTTTCCGTCCCGTTGAGGGCCGAACCGTGTTCGCGAAACTCGTGCGCGTCGCCGGGCCGTTGGGGTTGCTGTTGGCGGTCTCGGCCCCGCCGGCGGCGGGGGCGACCCCGCAGGAAATCGAGCGGTCGATCAAGGCCGGCACCGACGCGCTCAAGGCCAAGTACCGCAACGGCATCGGCGGAACACCCGGGGCCGTCGATTACTCCGTCGGCAGCGCCTGCCTCGCCGGGCTGGCCATGCTGGAAGGCGGGGTGCCCGCCAACGACCCGGCGGTAAAGACCATCACCGACGCGATCCGCTCGACGTCGTACCACCAGACCAGCACGTACCACGTCTCGCTGTGCCTGATGTTCCTGGACCGGCTCGGCGACCCGGCCGACGTGGTCCGCATCCAGATGCTGGCGATGCGGCTCCTGACCGGTCAGACCTCCACCGGCGGGTGGGGGTACTCGTGCTGCCAGGCTCCTTCGGCCGACGACGTGAGATGGCTCCAGGCCATCAAGCCGGACCAGGGCGCCGGGAAACTCCACCCGGACATCGAGCGGTACGGTCAGGCGCTCGCGGCGGCCCGCGGGGCGGCCGGGGCCGGCGGGTTCACCGGTGACGACAACTCGAACACGCAGTTCGGGGTCATGGCGACCTGGATGGCCCGCAAGCACGGCGCCCCGGTCGAGGGCGCGCTGGAGCTGATCGAGAAGCGGTTCATGGCCACGCAGAACCTCCAGACCGGCAACTGGCCGTACTCGCCCGGGGTTGCGGGCGGGGTCGCGCACACCACTCCCTCGATGTACTGCGCCGGGCTGCTCGGCATGTCCACCGCCGTTGCGCGGCGCGAGGAGAAGCGCAAGGGCGAGGGGCCGAAAGCGGAGCCGAAGACCAAAGCGAAGGTCGAACCGGAGAAGCCCAACGACCCGTTCTACAACCCGCCCGCCCCCAAGGTCGAACCCAAGAAGGAAGCCCCCAAGATCACCGACGCCCGCGATATGGTCGTCCAGCGCGCGTTCCAGGGGCTGGGCGCGACGATGGCCGAACAGATCCGCAACGGAAACGGAATTCTCTTGGGCGGGCAGGCCACCGCGGGGCACGGTCGCTTCGACCTGTACTTCCTCTGGTCGCTTGAGCGCGCCTGCGTCATCTACGGGATCGAAAAGGTCGGCGGGTTCGACTGGTACGACATCGGCTCGACGGCGCTGGTCCGCTCCCAGACCAACGACGGCAGTTGGACCATCGGCGGGTACGCGGCCGAGATCAACACCTCGTTCGCGGTGCTGTTCCTGTGCCGGTCGAACCTCGCCCGCGATCTGTCCGGTAAGGTCCAGCGCGACCCGACCACCGCCGAAATGAAGAACCAGGGCGCCGCGGCGGCCACCGACCTGCTCCCCGGCCGCCCGGCCGCCCCGGTCGCGACCCCGGCCCCGGTCCTCGAACTGCCCAACCCGACCGGCGACGAGGCGATCGCGCTGGCGTCCAAGTTGCTCAAGTCGTCCGGCGCCGACTGGAAGAAACTGCTCAACTCGACCCGCGACGCGAAGGGCACCACCAACACCCGTGCGCTGGTCGTACTGGCGAACAACACCGATGGCGACCAAAAGAAGGAGGTCCGCGAGGCGCTGGCCGAGCGCCTGTGCCGGATGACCGCCGACACGCTGCGGGCGATGCTCAAGGCCAACGAGGGCGAGCTGCGCCGGGCCGCGGCCCTGGCCTGCGCGATGAAGGACGACAAGGACCACATCCCGGACCTCGTCGCCGCGATGAGCGACGCAGACGACACCGTGGTCCGGGCCGCCCGCGCCGGCCTCAAGAGCCTCACCGGCAAGGACTTCTCCACCGGCCTCGAATGGCGCGAATGGCTGGCAAAGGAAAAGAAATAGACAAGGAGAAGGGGAGAATAGACAAGGAGAAGGGGAGACAAGGAGACACGGAGAGGAAGACAGGAGCGGTTGGCCCTGTTTTCCTCTCCTTGTCTCCCCTTCTCCTCGTCTGCTTAATCCCCGCCGCCCCCGCACCCGCCCCCGCCGCCACACCCACCGCCCCCGCCGTCGCCGCCGTCGCCAGCACCACAGCCCGAACCACAGCCCGAACCGCCGCACCCGCTCGACGACGCCTCACTCGTCTGCCGCGGGTACCACGTTTGCAGCGGGGCGATCGCGGTCCCGGCCAGGACCGCGGTGCCGAACAGCGCCACCGCCAGCCCCGCGTCGCCGGTGGTCTCCCACTTCGTCCCGGCCCTCAGCGCCTCGTGCCGCTCCTTCTGCTTGGCCAGAAGTGCCCGCCCGCGGTTACTCAGCCGCAGCGAGCCGGCGAGCGTGACAAAGAACGCCAGCAACCCGCCGCCGATCATCATCGCGACGAGATAATCCGTCGGGTTCTTCGCCTGAAGCCCCGTCACTAGCCGCGGCGTCGCGAGGCACAACAGCACCAGCGCCAGCGGGACCAGCGACGCCAACCCGACCCGGAACCGGTTCGACAGGGAGAGTGTCAGCCCGTCCTGTTCCATCCGCGCGGCCGCTGAGGCGAACGCCGCTTCCACCGCGGCCTGGACCGGCTTGAGCGCGTGTGCCTCGTTCGATACCGGCAGCGCCCGGTACACGGCCCGCTCCGCGGCGGTCATGTCGTTCGTTTCGCGGCCGGCGGGAACGAGCGTCGTGCCGTTGGGCGACACCTCCGCCTGCCCGTTGCCGACCAGTCGGGCGATCGTGGCGGTCGTGAGGCGCCCGGCGCCGCCGGCGAGGTACGCGGTGCGCTCCCAGTCCAGTTCGAGCGCGTCGTCTTCGGGCGCGGGGTTCGGGGTCCGCAGAACCGACCGGATCACGCGCCCGACGCACACCGACCCGACGAGCGCCAGTGCCAGGACCGTGAGGAACTCTTTGTTCTTCAGAGCGAACGGGTTGAGACCGCCCTCGCACCCCGGCACCAGCACCGCGACCACCGCACACGCCAGCGTCAGAGTCGCGGCGCGCTTCACCGGGGCCTTCGGGATCACCCAGTTGCGGGCGGTGTTCACCGCGCGGTGTCGGGTATCGTCACCGAACCGCTCCGCCGCGGCCGGCCAGATGTCCGCGGGGGCGGAGTGGCCGAACTCGTCGCGATAAGCGGCGAGCGTCTCCGCATACATGTTGAGGTGCTTTTCGCCCTCGGCCGGACCGCCCCTGGTGGGTTCGTGGTGCAGCGGGCGCCCGAGGACTTCGCCGCAAAACCGCTTCCAGTAAGACTTTGTGTACGTGAGGTGCAGGTGCCATGCCGCGTCCACGTCCTCGGACGGACAGACGGTTTTCCCTGCCGTCGTGAGGAAGACGAAGCGCTTGTATTCCGCGATGACGCGCTCGGCGTAGGAGCGGGACCAGCCGTTTTCGCGGGCCAGCCGCGCCGCGAAGGGGAGGGCGACTTCGCCCCCGTCGATGTCGAAGGCCGTGATGCGTGCGAGGAGATCGGCACGTTCTGGAGTCATGGGCAAAACCCTGTGAGGTACGATACGCTACTCACAGTGTATTTCGCCGGGGATCGTGACCCGTTGCAAATGCGTGCGATTATGTGGGAATGGTGAAGGCGAACGGCCGGTGTGAGCCGGCCGGTGGGAGTGCTGAGGCACCACCGGCCGGCTCACACCGGCCGTTCGCCTCGCGGGCTACTTCTTCGTCACTTCCGGCTTGGGCAGGTGCTTCTTCGCCAGTTCGACGAGCTTGTCGAACGCGGCCGGGTCGTGGATGGCGGTCTCGGAGAGCGACTTGCGATCGAGGGCGACGTTCGCCAGTTGCAGCCCGTACATGAACTCGCTGTACCGCAGGCCCCGCATCCGACAGGCCGCGTTGATGCGGACGATCCAGAGGCGGCGGAACTGCCGCTTCTTGGCCTTGCGGTCGCGGAACGCGAACACTCGCGCCCGCAACAGCGTCACCTTCGCCATCCGGTACAGGTTGTGCCGCCCAAGGCGGAACCCCTTCGTCAGCTTGCGGAGCCGCTTCTTGCGGGCCGCCGTTGTGGTCTTGCTACGCGCGCGAACCATGACCCATGCCCCTTATGATTGAATGTGGATGAACAAGAGTGTTGAGCAATCTCAAAATCCGAATCACAAATCCCAAACAAGACACCGGGTCGTCTTCGTTTGAATTTTGGTTATTGGGTTTTGGGATTGGGGTTTACAGCAGCCCCAGCGCGATCTTGTACTTCTTCTGCACGCGCGGGCGGTCGCCGACGACGCCGGCCCGGCGGAGCTGGCGCTTCCGCTTCGCCTTCATGTGCGCGTTCAGGTGCCGCCGCCCGACCTTGCCGTACTTCAGCTTGCCGGTGGCGGTTACACGAACGCGCTTCTTGACGCTCTTGTTCGTCTTGTTCTTGGTGGCCATGGGTCCGATACTCCGTGCGCGGGGGCGGGCGCGTCAAGCGCCCGTCTTGGTTCCCCGGTGGCACTCGAATGCGAACGGCCCGACAGACAAGGTCCGCGGTCCGAGTGAAACCGTTCGCGAAACACCCGTAAAGGGTGGATGAACTCGGAACGGTGATTGTAGGAGCGCTTTCGGGGCGCGGGAAGGGGCACACTCGAATTGCCCCGATCGGTTCGACGGCGTATAAAAACGCCATCTTTGTCGCACGAACTCCACGCGTCTCCCAGAGAGGACCGGACGTGAGCGCTAACCGCTATCTGTTCACCAGCGAATCCGTGTCGATGGGCCACCCGGACAAGGTGTCCGACCAGATTTCCGACGCGGTACTCGATTTCTGCCTCAAATCCGACCCGGCGAGCCGGGTGGCGTGCGAAACGCTCGTCACCACCGACCTCGCGGTCGTCGCCGGCGAGATCACCACCAAAGCCAACCTCACCCGGCAGGCGGTGGACGCGCTCGTTCGTGACGTGATTACCGAAATCGGCTACGTCGCGAAGGACCAGGCCGAGCGCGAGGAGATCGGGTTCACCGCCGACTCGTGTCAGGTCGATTGCCGCATTCACGCGCAAAGCCCGCACATCAGCCAGGGCGTCGATGTGGGCGGGGCCGGCGACCAGGGCCTCATGTTCGGGTTCGCGTGCGACGAGACGCCGACCCTCATGCCGCTCCCCATTCACCTCGCACACCGGCTGGTCGAGAAGCACGCGGAGATGCGGAAGTCCGGCGCGCTGAAGTGGCTCCGCCCGGACGCGAAGAGTCAGGTGACGGTCGAATACAACGCCGACGGCACCCCGCACCGCATCCACACCGTCGTCATCAGCACCCAGCACACGCGCGAAGTGATGGTGTGCCAGGACCAGATCGACTACTTCACCGACGACGCGCGGCAGATCATCATCGACAAGCTCATCCGCCCCACGCTGGAGGCCGATCGCAAGGACCTGGTGAAGGGCAACTTGGTGATGATCCAGCCCGGCAAGAAGCCGCCAAAACTCGGCGAGAACGACATCGCTTGCCACATCAACCCGACCGGGTGCTTCCTGACGGGCGGGCCGCACGGTGACTGCGGCCTGACCGGGCGCAAGATCATCGTGGACAGCTACGGCGGGCGCGGGCGGCACGGCGGCGGGGCGTTCAGCGGCAAGGACCCGACGAAGGTGGACCGCAGCGCGGCCTACATCTGCCGCTACATCGCCAAGAACATCGTGAAAGCGGGTCTGGCGCGCGAGTGCGAGGTGCAACTCTCCTACGCGATCGGCTACCCGGACCCGCTGAACATCTGGGTGAACACCGCCGGCACCGCGAAAGTGCCCGAGGCGAAGCTCATCGACCTCATCCGCACGCACTTCGAGCTGACCCCGAAGGGCATCATCGGATCACTGGACCTGCGCCGGCCGATCTACCGCGAGACCGCCCGCAACGGGCACTTCGGCCGCGAGCGCCCGGAGTTCACCTGGGAGAAGACCGACAAGGCCGACGCCCTGCGCAAAGCCGCCGGCTGAAAACAGACAAGGAGAGGGGAGACAGGGAGACAAGGAGAACAGGCCAGAAGAAAGCAGCACGGTTCTTGTCTCCCTGTCTCCCCTCTCCTTGGCCCCGTGTCGACTTTCACTTCCCAACGTACATTTCACGCCCCACTCGCCCCCGCCCGCGCATTTCCGATCCCCGCGGTTGTCACCGGGGGGTTCGTGACCCAAGTTCTATTCGGAGGCCGAAGTGCGCCGGGGCTTGCGCCCGGTTCGTCGTCGCCCGCCGCGTAATCCGCCGGCGGCCACGACGGGGAGACCCTGATGACGCCCTTATCCGATGCCCGGCGCACCGATCTGGGGCTGTCCGGCGTGCTGCCCGCCGGCACGATGGAAGCCGCGATCCCGCCCGCACAAACGCTGCTGTCCCGCCTGCTCGCCACGCAAGTGCTGCTGGCCGACGAGTGGGAGGACGTTTCGACCGGCGACCGCGAGGCGCTCACCCGCGTCGTGTCCGCCGACGCGCTGTTGCACAAGCTCCTGGCGCTGCACATGCTCACCCGGTTCCAGGTCGAAACGATCCGCAAGGGCGGAGCGGAAGACCTGGTACTCGGCAACTACCGCGTACTCGACGTGCTCGGCCAGGGCGGGATGGGCACCGTGTACCGGGCCGAACACCTCCAGCTCCGCCGCCAGGTCGCGCTGAAGGTGATGGCCCGGTCGGCCGACATCAGCCCGCGGTTGATCCACCGGTTCTACGGCGAGGCCCGCGCCGTCGCCCGACTCCAGCACCCGCACATCGTCACCTGCTTCGACGCCGGCCGTCACACCCGCGGCGGCCCGCCGCGCGACTACTTCGTCATGGAGCTGATCCCCGGGCAGGACCTGTTCACGCTCGTCCGCGAGCGCGGGCCGCTCACCCCGCTGAAGGCCTGCGACCTGTTCCGGCAAGTGGCCGACGCGCTCAGCGAGGCCCACCGGCACGGTCTGGTTCACCGCGACATCAAGCCGAGTAACATCCTGGTGACGCCCGACGGGCAGGCGAAGGTGCTCGACTTCGGCCTCGCGCGCCTGCCGACCGGACAGATGACCGAGCCGGGCGTGGTGCTGGGCACGATCGGCTACATGGCCCCGGAGCAGGCCCGCGACCCGCACTCGGTCGATAGCCGGGCCGACCTCTTCAGCCTCGGCGCGACGCTCTACTGGGCGCTGACGGGCCGCGACCCGTACCCGGAATCGGGCAACCCGATTCAAGACCTGCACCGCCGGTTCACGACGACCCCGCAACCGGTGCGCCGCGTGCGTCCCGAGGTGCCGGCGGAGGTGAGCGACCTCGTCACCCGGCTGATGGAGCCGGACCCCGAGATGCGGTTCCCGTCGGCGAAGACGGTCTCCGCGGCGCTGACCGGGTTCACGATGTGGCTGCCCAACGGCACGACCCCGGCCGCGTCGTCGCGGGTCACCGACCCGAACCGCGGGCGCGTGCTACTGGTGGAAGACGACCCGAGCGTTCGCGCGCTGATGCTGGTGCTGTTGCAGGACCAGTGTGACGTGCGCGAGGCGGAGGACGGCGAGGCGGCGCTGGCCGAGATCCTGCGCGACCCGCCGGACCTCGCGGTGGTCGATGTCGGGCTGCCGGGCCTTTCCGGGACCGACCTGATCGAAAAGGTCCGCGCCGCGGGGCTGGAAAGCGACCGGATGAAGGTGCTGCTCACCTCCGGCGAGCTGCCGGCCGAGGCGCTGGGCGGATTGTCGGTGTCGAGCGCCGACGACTTCATCAGCAAGCCGTTCACGCCGGTCGAGTTCCTCTCGCGGGTGCGGGCCCTTCTGATGCGGCGGCCGACCCGCGGGGGCGAATCGACCGCGACCCCGCTCACCCCGCCGCCGGCGACCAACGACCGCCCGATCGCCGCCGAGGCGCTGTCGCTGACCATTTCGCGCCTGCTGGCCGAAACGCAACTGATCGCCGATGGCCAGTGGACGCGAGTCGCCCGCTACGTTCGCGCGCTGGCCCGCGCGGTGCCCGAACAGGGCGAGTACGCCCGCCTGAAAGACGAGCGGTACGTCGCGCTCCTGGCCGCGGTCGCCCCGGTGTACGACATCGGCCTACTGGGCGTTCCGAAGCACACGCTCCTGAAGCCGGACCGGCTGGACGCCGCGGAGCGGTCGATCGTGCAGACGCACTGTTCGATCGGCGCGGAGGTGCTGATCGGCGTGGCGCAAACGTTCGGCGGCGACGTGCCCGGGCTGGACATCGCCGCCGAGATCGCCCGGTGCCACCACGAGCGGTGGGACGGGTCGGGTTACCCGGACGGCCTTTTGGGCGAAGAAATCCCGCTCCCGGCGCGGATCGCGAGCCTCGTCGCCGTTTACGAAGCGCTGCGGAGCCGGCGCCCGCACCGCCCGCCCTTGAGTCACGCGCAGGCGGTGAGGCTGATCGCCCAGGACTCGCCCGGCCAGTTCGACCCCACTCTGTTGGCGGCGTTCGTCTCCGCCGCCCCGCGCTTCGACCAGATCCACATGGGCCAGTAGGACAGGAGACAGGAGACAGGGGACAGTAACCAGAGAAAGGACAGAAGTCAGAAAAGCGAACGCACAAGCCCAGTGACTGCGGTCGCTGGGCTTTCCTGTTACAACGCACTTCCAACATCCCTCTTGGATGCCGATAATAGGCACATCTCCGATCGAGGGGTTCTCATGCTCCTGCTTGGCCGTCAAACGACTCGCACTTGCGCCGGGCCGCACCGCCGCGCGTTCCTGCAAGTGGGCGCGTCCAGCGTCCTGGGGCTGTCGCTTGCGGACCTTCTGCGCGTGCGCGCCGCCGAGGGCGCGAAGGCGAACGCCGTCATCCTGCTGTGGCTCTGGGGCGGACCGAGCCAACTCGACACCTTCGACCCCAAACCCAACGCCACGCTCGACTACCGCGGGCCGTTCGGCACCATCCCCACGCGCATTATGGGGCTGCGATTCGGCGAACTGTTCCCGCAACTCGCCGCGCACACCGACAAGCTCGCAATCATCCGCTCACTGCACACGCAATCGAACGATCACGGCATCGCGGGCACCATCGGCCTGACGGGCAGCGCCGCCGGCGGCACCGGCCTCGACGGCAAGCCGCTGCAAGGCTTACCGCGCCCGGCGCTGGGATCGGTGGTCGCGAAGGCACTCGGCACGGCGAACGGCCGGCGTCAGCCGGCCGGTGGCGGAATCCACCCCTTCTTCGTGATCGGCGGCAAGTTGCACCAGGGGAAGAAGGCGATCATCGGCGAGGGCGGCGGGCCGCTCGGTGCCGCGTGGGATCCGTTCCGGCTGGAGTACGACCCGGCCACCGGGACGAAGGTGCCCGCCCTCCAGCTCCCCAAAGACCTCACCCCGGAGCGCATGAGCGACCGCCAGCAGCTCCTCGGCGCGCTGGGGAACGCCGACAAGCGCGTCAGCGAAGCCGGGGCGGCCGGGGCGCTTGACGAGTACCGCGGGCGGGCGTTCTCGATGCTCACCTCGCGCACCGCCGCGGCCGGGTTCGACCTCTCGAAGGAACCCGAACAGGTGAAGGACGCCTACGGCCGCACGCGGTTCGGGCAGTCGTGCTTGCTCGCGCGGCGGTTGGTGGAAGCGGGTGTGCCGTTCGTGCAAGTGAACTGGGCCGACCACGTCGAAGCGGAAGAGGACAGCGGCGACGGCGGGTGGGATCATCACTACCGGAACTTCCAGATCATGCAGGACCGGCACGCGCCGTGGCTCGATCAGTCGGTGAGCGCGTTGCTCACCGACCTGCACGACCGCCGGATGCTGTCGAGTACGCTGGTCATCGCGGTGGGCGAGTTCGGCCGGTCGCCGAAGATCAACGACAAGGCCGGCCGCGAACACCACCCGGATTGCTACTGCGCGCTGGTCGCCGGCGGCGGGGTGAAGGGCGGGCGGTTCGTGGGTACGAGCGATTCGAAGGCCGCCAAGCCCGCCGACACGCCGCTGACGCCCGCGGATCTTAACGCGACCGTTCAGCACGCGATCGGCCTCACGAGCGAGCAGATCACCGGGCTGGGCCTGACCCCGGTCGGCCGCGTGATCGAAGAATTGTTCTGAGCGAACCCCGATTTTCTCGTCGAGCACGCGGCCCGCGTGCTGCTTCTGCACCCCGAAGCACGCGGGCCGCGTGCTCGACGAGAAGAAGCGAACCCCGGTTGTCGTCGCGGCGTCCGTCCGCAAGGTCCGTACCCGCCTACCGCAGACGGAGAACACAATGGCGAAGTCCAAGACGAGCCGGACGAAGTCCCCTACGCCCGTGGCGGCACCTGTCACTGCGCCGGCTGTCGCACCGGTTCTGTCGCCGGCACTGCTCGAACGGCTCTTTAAGCATTTCGGCACCGATCCGGCCAAGTTGCCGGTAATCGAGCAGAATTTCCAGACTTACGAACGCGCCAACCTTCACATCACGATCAAGGAACTGCTCGGGGGAGCAAACCCCGAACTGGTTGGCGTGGTTCTGCCTCACGACCACATGAGTGTTTCGCTGGCGAAACTGTCTCGCCCCGCCACCGCGGCGCATTACGAAGAGGGACCGGTCGAATACGTCGATGTGCAACTCGCCGACGACCAGAAGCTCGCGTGCGTCAAGCAGGGGCTCTACACCTTCCGCGACGGCGGGCGGTCACTCGCGCTGCTGGTGGGCGAATCGCAGTACGCGTTCATGGGCGGCGGCCTCCCGGTCGAGGTGATGGCGACGGACCGCGAGACGGCCGAGCAGTTCGCCCGCAAACTCGCCAGGGGCGTCAAGCACTGCACCGCGTTTCGCGGCAAGGTGCTATCGGTCGAACAGGACTGCCACCGCCAAACCACCGTGCGATTCCACAAACTCCCCGCGATCAAGCGCGAGAACCTGATCCTGCCCGAAGACCTGCTCCGGCGGATCGAGCGGCAGGCGATGGGCTTCACGAAGCACGCCGACAAACTGAAGGCCGCCGGGCGGCACCTGAAGCGCGGCATCCTGATGCACGGCAAACCCGGCACCGGCAAAACACTCTCGGCGATGTACCTCGCGGCGCAGATGCCCGGCCGCACGGTGATGGTGCTCACCGGGAACGCGGTCGGATCAATTGAGACCGCCTGTTCCCTCGCCCGGTTCCTCGAACCGGCCACCGTCGTTCTCGAAGACGTCGATCTCATCGGCACCGAGCGCCACCAACAGACCGTCGGGGCGAACGCGCTGCTCTTTGAACTGCTCAACCAGATGGACGGGCTGGGCGAGGACGCCGACATCCTGTTCATTCTCACGACGAACCGCCCGGACCACCTCGAACCGGCGCTCGCGGCGCGCCCCGGGCGCATCGACCTCGCAATTGAAGTTCCGCTCCCGGACGAGGAGTGCCGGCGCCGGCTCATCGACCTCTACGGGCGCGGGCTGAAACTCGACCTCGCGGATCCTGCGGTGTGGGTGCGGCGCACGAAGGGCGTCAGCGCCGCGTTCGTCCGCGAACTGCTCCGCAAGGCCGCGGTGCTGGCCGCCGAGGACAACGGCACCGGCCCGGAGTTGGTAGTCACCGACCGGCACCTGGAAGAAGCGACCGCGGAACTGCTCGTCGCCGGCGGCGCGCTGACGAAAACGCTCCTCGGCGTGGACCGCAACGGGGACGAATAGCAAGATCATTCACCGCGGAGGGAAAGACATGAATCAACACGTGTTGCCATCCGCCCTCGTCGCCCTCCTCTGTCTTCCGCTCTGCGGTCTCCGCGGTCTCGGCGGTGAACCTCTTCGCCTCACCACCGACGGGAGCTTCAAGCAGAACCTCCAGTGGTCGCCGGACGGCAAGACGTTGCTGTTCACGCGCATCCACGAAGGCAGGATGGCCCTCTGGACGATGCCCGCGGACGGCGGCGAGATGAAGCGCCTGCTGCCGGAGCACAAGGAACCACACTTCGACGGGCACTTCTCAGCGGACGGCAAGCGGATCGTTTACGTCTACGACCGGCTCGAAGGGACCGACGGGAAGCTCAGCATCAAGGTGTGCAACGCCGACAGTTCGGACGATCAGACGCTGGTGCCGCACAAGGCGTTCGAGGAATCGCCGCGGTTCAGCCCGGACGGCAAACTGGTGCTGTGGGTGTCCACCCGCGACGGGAACCCGGACCTGTACACCGTCGGTATCGACGGGAAGGGCGTGAAGCGGCTCACCAACGACCCGGCTTACGACTTGCACCCGGCGTGGGAGCCGGGCGGGAAGCGAATTGCGTTCGCCAGCGGCCGGAGTGGCCGGCAGAAGATTCACCTGATGAACGCCGACGGGACCGACGTGAAGAAGCTCACCGACGGCGAGTTCCTCGACGCGTGGCCCGCGTGGCGGCCCGACGGCAAACACCTCGCGTTCGTCTCCAACCGCACCGGCAACTATGACATCTGGCTGATGACCGCCGACGGCAAGGAACTCGTCAACCTGACCGACAACAAGGCGCAGGACACGTCGCCGGCGTGGCACCCGGAGGGGAAGAAGCTGGCGTTCGTCTCGACCCGCGCCGGCGGCAGCGACATTTATGTGATCGAGGTGAAGTGAATCCAATAGTTTCCAGCAAGGCCGTGAGCCGTGGACTTTCAGCCGCGGAGCGGCGACCGATGTTAGCCCAGGGTAAAGCCGCGCAGCGGCGAAACCCTGGGAACGCGGATCCCAAACAACCCCAAGCCCCGGAGGGCGACAGAGGCTTCGCCGTTGGTTCTGTCGCCCCTCCGGGGCTTGGTTCTTTTTCGCCACCGATTCCTGAGGTTACGCTCGCCAAGCCTCGCTCACCCCAGGCTACCATCAGTCGCCCCTACCGGGACTGAAAACAGAGCCTCCCCAATCCAAACCAACGGGAAACGACTGGACCCGCTATGACTGACCTGCAATCGCTCTACGCGGGCATCTGCGCGCAGCCGGACGAGGACACGCCCCGGCTGGCGCTGGCCGACTTTCTCGACGAACAGGGCGGGCAGGAGAACACGTTCCGGGCGGATTTCATTCGCACACACGTTCAGCTCTCGCGCGAAGAACCGTGGTCGAAGCCGTGGCGCGAACTGAACAGGCGGTGGTACAAACTGCACGACACCGCGAACGACCTCGCCGCGAAGCACAAGTTGTCGTGGGTCGCGCACCTGAAGGGCCGCATCCGAGCGTTCTACTTCGAGCGCGGACTGGTCGGCGAACTCACGCTGTTCTCCAAGCGGTTCGTCGCCGAGGGGTCATCGTACTTCGAGCAAGACCCGATCCGCGGGGTGAAGTTCGTCAAACTCAACTCCAGCGTGGGCACCGTGAAGCCGGAGGTGCTGTTCCAGTGCCCGCACCTGGCCCGGCTCAGGAAACTCGACCTCGACGGCTCCGGGCTGAAGGACGCCGACCTCGCGAAGCTCGGCGCGTCGCCGCACCTCAAGGGGCTGCGGTGGCTGGGGCTAGGGTCTGACAACTCGTTCGGCCCCACCGCGCTGCCGAAATTACTCAAAGCCCTGCCGGCGCTGAGCGAATTGGACTTCAGTTACAACTGGAAACTCGGTAACGGGCACCTGACCGCGCTGGCCAAATGCAAGGAACTGGCCCGCGTGACCGTACTCGATCTGACGAGTACGCGAACGAATGCCGCCAGCGTCACGGCGCTCCTGGCAAGCGGCAATACGACCGGGCTGACCACGCTGCGGGTCGGGTCCGTAATGGAAATGGAATACGATGTGGAACACGGGTACATGGTCGCCCCGCGGGGCGATCCGGACGCGGGGCTGGAGATCGCGGCGGCGGTCGCGGCATCGAAGGCGCTTGGGAACCTTCAGGAACTCGACCTGCGGTTTCGCGCACTCGGGGACGACGGGGTAAAGGTACTCGTCGAGGGCGCGCAGGCGCTCCCGGCGCTCCGCCGACTGAACCTGGACGGGTGCGGGCTGACGCTCGCCGGGGCCACCGCGCTGGCGAAATCGGACCTGGGCCAGCGGTTGCTGTACGTGAGCCTCGCGTACAATTCGCACCTGATCGCGCACAAGGCGAAGCTGAAGAAGATGTTCGCGTTCGTGAACACAGAGGAGGACACGCTCGGCTATGTCGATTAGCGACGGCGACGGGCTGCGCGCGGCCATCCTCGCACAACCCGACGACGACACCCTGCGGCTGATCTACGCCGACTGGCTCCAGGAGAACGACCAGCCGGACCGGGCGGAGTTCGTCCGCGCACAGGTCGCCGCGTCACAGGCCGAACCGTACAGCCCGCAGGCCGGCAAGCAAATTGCCATCGCCAAACGATTGCACGACGCCCACCCGGAGTGGGGCCAGGAGGTGAGAAAGTGGGTAAACGGTGCCCAGTTCGCCCGCGGGTTCATCGAACACGTCAACGTGAACGCGGCGACGTTTCCGCGCGACGCGGCGGCGCTGTTCGCACACGAACCGGTTCGGTCGATTCTGCTCATGCGGTTCGTGGCCACCACGACCGTGTCGCTCGTGCCGTTCTTTGATTTACCGCAACTCGATTCCGTCCGGCGGCTCGACCTCAACCACCTGCAACTGTCGCCGGAAGAATCGGAACTGCTCGTGGAAACCCCGCAACTGGTCAACCTCACCGACCTCGGGTTGCGGGACAACGCGGTTCAGCCAGAGTGGCTGGAGAAGTTCCTCACCGGCCTCGCGATGCCGGAACTGGAGGGACTGGACCTGTCCGGCCTGTCGCACCTCGGCCCGCGGCTCGCCGACGTGCTCCCGCGCCTCGACCGCCGGTTCAAGCAGCTCGACCTCGGCCACGTCCCGTTCACGTCCGACCAGATGCAGCGCGTGCTGGGGAGCTGGTGCCTGCGCGAGGTGGAGGAGTTACGGCTCGCGTGGATGACCGCCGCGGGCCAGAAAGGGCCGATCACCAACCTGAACCTCGGCTGGGTATTCCCGCTGAACCGGCTGCGGGTACTCGACCTGAACAGCCAGGGCATCGGCGCCGAAGGAGTTCAGGAACTGATAAACGGGCTGACGCGGCACAAGGAACCGCCCCCGCTGCGGTGGCTGGGACTGGCGTACAATCAGATCGGGGCCGAAGGCGTTCGCGCGCTGGTCCGGTCGGACCCCGAACAGGTGAAGCTGTACCACCTGGACGTGAGCGGCAACGGGCTGAACCTGTCGCAGCGGGCCGCACTTCAGACGCGCTTCCCGGAGGCCGTGGTGGTAAACTGAGAGTGTTCCTTTCGCGCTCCCCTTCGGGTCGCGGCTACGCGAAGAGGTTTGCTCATGCGCCGACCGTTCGTTCTCGTGCCCCTCTCCCTCTTCTGCCTCGTCCCGCTCGCCCTCCCGCCGGCGCCCGCGGCGCCCGAACCGGTTGCGATCCCCGCGCCGCACCGGCCCGCCGCCGGCGACGTGGTCCGCTACGGCCCCGCGTACCGCTACCCGCAGGCCGGGTGGATCGTCGTTCACGTCGAGGGCGAACCCTACGCCCGCGGCTACCAGCAGGGGCGGCTCTTGGCCAAAGAGATCGCGGCGCAGGTCCGAATGCTCGCCACCGAGCGGAGCGCGAAGGCTCCGGCGGATGGGTGGAAATCGGCTAGGCAACTCGCCAACGCGCTGTTTCTCCGCAAGATCGACCGCGAGTTCCTCGAAGAGATGAAGGGCATCGCCGAGGGCGCGACCGACGCCGGGGCGAGCTACGACGGCCGCGACATCGACCTCATCGACATCGTGACCGTCAACGCGTGGATGGAGATCGCGACCCTCGATTCGGCACTCGACGCGACCCCGACCGGCCTCGAACGCAAGGAGTTCGCGCGGCCCGGGTTGCCGAAGGCGCCCGCGCCCAAGCCGGTCAAGGCGGACCACTGCTCGGCGTTCATCGCGACTGGCCCGGCGACCGCCGACGGGAAGATCGTGTTCGGGCACATCACGATGGGCGGCCTGACCGCCGGGCCGTTCGTCAACGTCTGGCTCGACGTGCAGCCGAAAGACGGGCACCGGTTCGTGATGCAGGGGTTCCCGGGCGCGGTATGGTCGAGCCAGGACTACTACATCAACGCCGCCGGCATCCTGTTGTGCGAAACGACGATCGACCAGACCCCGTTCGACCCGACCGGCCTCTCGCTCGTCAGCCGCGCGCGCAAGGCGATCCAGTACGCAGAGAGCATCGACGCGGTGGTGAAGATCCTCTCCGAGAAGAACAACGGGCTGTACTCGAACGAATGGTTGATCGGTGATCTGAAGACGAACGAGATCGCGATGTTCGAACTCGGCACCGCGGCGACACGCCTGTGGCGCAGCTCGAAAGAGCAGTGGTTCGAGGGGACGAAGGGGTTCTACTGGGGCTGTAACAACCCGAAGGACCTGGGGTTGCGGATCGAGGCGCAACCTGCGGACTCGACCACCAAGCCCGAAAACCGCGTGTGGGAACCGGACGAGCGAGACCGGGCGTGGCTCAAGTTCTACAAGGAGTTCGCCGGCAAGATCGACGGCCCCGCGGCGAAGAAGGCGTTCACGAGCGAGCCGCTGGCGCTGCCGCACTCGCTCGACGCGAAGTACGCGACCGCGGACATGGCCCAGAAGCTGGCCTCGCACGCGATGTACGGCCCGCCGCACGGCCGCGCGTGGAAGCCGACCGACGACCAGCGCCGCGACCACCCCGAGATCAAGACGCTCGACCCGCACCCGTGGACCGTGCTGACGGTCCTCCCGCCGCCGAAATGAGGGCCGTTTCTGGAGTAATTGGTCGAACCGCCGGCGTGAGCCCAATGCGTGTAAGTTAGCCGGGGCACGTCGCTCCCGGCAGAGTTGCGTCAACCGCGGGGCCGGCCGCGCCGCGTCACCGGGCGAGCGGCAACTCGATAAAACTGCTCTCCCTGGCGGAGTGATAGACCCGTTGCGTCGCCTTACGGTAGTCGCCCGGTTTGGCCCAGAAGATGTTCGGGACGAACGTCTGCGGGTTCCGGTCGTACAGCGGGAACCAGCTCGACTGGACCTGCACCATGATCCGGTGCCCCGGCCGAAAAACGTGATTCGCCGTCGGGAGGGCGAAACGGTACAGCAACGGCGCGTCCGGCGTGATCGGCTTGGCTCGGGCGAAGCTCTCGCGGTATCGACCCCGGAAAATGTCGGCGGCCACCATGAGCTGGTAACCACCCATGACCGCGTCGGTGCCGACCTCGTCGGGATACACGTCGATCAGCTTGACGACCCAGTCCGAGTCGGTCCCGCTCGTCGAGGCGATCAGGTTGGCGATCGGCTCGCCCGCGATCTTCATCGGCTCGGTCAGCACGTCGGAGACGAACGTCACCACGTCGGGCCGCCCCGAGGCCTCGCGCTGGTCATCGACGAGCCACCGCGGCCACGGGTTGCCCTCCTCGTAACCCATCGGCGGAACGGGGCGCCGGACGAAGGGGACCGGTTTGGCCGGATCGGAGACGTACTCCTCGTGAGCGGCTTCTCCGGCCTTGGGCACCTCCAAACTCAGCTTCAGACCGGCCCGCAGATATAGTGGCGTCAACGGGCCCGCCTTGCCCCCCTCCGGCTTCGGCGGCCAGGCGGAATACCGGCGCCACTCGTTGGTGCCGGTCTCGAACGCGGTGACGGGGGCGATGTCGGCCTTCGGGGCACCGTCCATCAGATATTGAGCGAGGAACGGCGCAAGAACCTTCTTGCGGAAATGCAGCGCGGTGTCGCTGCCGAACTTGACGGCGCCCAGCGAACTGCCGTTGCCGATCATCTGGCCGTGGTGCCACGGGCCGATGACGAGGAACACCTTGTCGTTGGCGGTGTCCTTCGGTTCGATCGCCTTGTACACGGCCGGGGCGCCGTAGATGTCTTCCTGGTCCCAGAGACTGTGGACGAGCATCACCGGCGTTTTCAGCGGCAGCCGGGCGAGTACCTTGTCCACGGCCTGATCCTGCCAGAAGGCGTCGTAGGCCGGGTGTTCGACGAGCTTGTTCCAGAACCCGAGCTGGTCCAGCCCGCGGCGGCGCCCCAACTCGCCGGCCGAGCCCGCTTGCATCCACATGTCGTACTCGTCGTTGTGGCTGCGCCACCACTTCTCGTCCCCCTTGCGCGTGGCGACCTGGTTGTAGATCCAACTGGCACCGATCTGGCGGAAGGCCCCGTGGTGGAACCAGTCGTCGCCCATCCAGCCGTCCACCATCGGGTTCATCGGCACCGACACCTTGAGCGCCGGGTGCGGGTCGACCAGCGCCATCAGGGGGAGGAACCCGTTGTAGGAGATCCCCAGGATGCCGACCTTGCCGTTCGTTTCCGGGACGTTCTTGACGAGCCAGTCGATGGTGTCGAACGTATCCGTGGCGTGATCGACCGGGGTCTTGTTCTGCGGGCCCCGAAGGGGCCGGTTGACGACGTAGTCGCCCTCGGAGCCGTACTTGCCGCGGACGTCTTGCACGACGCGGATGTAGCCGCCCTCGAGGATCACATCGACGGCGTTGTCGTAGCCGTTGAGGACCGGCCCGAGGTGCGCACTGTTGGCGTGGCCCGTGAGCGTGTCGGCGCTGTAGGGCGTGCGGGTTAAGAGGATCGGAGCCTTTTTCGCGCCCTTGGGGATCAGGATGACGGTGTGCAGCTTGACGCCGTCTCGCATGGGGATCATGACGTTGCGCCGGGTGTGATCGAAACTGTCGGTGACCGGCTTGAACTTGTCCGGGATCTCGCCCGGCAGCTCCGGGTACGTGGCGGGCGGCTTGGCCTTGTCCTGGGCCTTCGCCGGACCGACGAACACCAGCGCCAGAACCGACAGCAGTAACGGTGCGGCGCGCACGACAGGTTTCATGAAATGGACCCCGATTTTGGAGTGAGATCGTTGGTATGATAGGCACACCACGGGCCGAAGACCCCGGCCGACGCGACGTGCGGTCGGCGCCACATCGGGTTCGGGAACCGAATGCCCCCCGGCGAGGACGATGTATGCGGTACACCCTTTTGGCAACGATCGCGCTCGCGCTGCTCGCCGCCGGACCCGGCCGCGCCGCGGATCTCGGCAAATCCGGCTTCGTCGATTCCGGCGGGGTCAAGCTGCACTGCGTCACCGCCGGCGAGGGGCCGCTGCTGGTCATGCTGCACGGGTTCCCGGATTACCACTACACCTGGCGGGACCAGATGCCGGCGCTGGCCAGGCACGTCCGGGTCGTGGCCCTCGACCTGCGGGGCTACAACAGGAGCGACAAGCCCGAGGGCGTCGAGAATTACAAGATCGAGAAGCTCGTCGGCGACCTCTCCGCGACGCTCGACCACTTCAAAGAGAAGAAGATGGTGCTCGTCGGTCACGACTGGGGTGGGTTCATCGCGTGGACCTTCGCGACCCTCCACCCCGACAAGGTGGACCGGCTCATCATCCTCAACCTGCCGCACCCCAACGGCCTGATGCGCGAGCTGGCGAACAACCCCGAGCAGCAGAAGAACAGCCAGTACGCCCGCGACTTCCAGAAGCCCGAGGCCGCGAAGCTGGTCAAGCCGGAGCTACTGGTGGGGTGGGTGAAGGAGCCGGAGGCGCGGAAGGAGTACCTGGAGGCGATGAAACGGTCGTCGGTCGAGGGGATGCTGAACTACTACAAGGCGAATTACCCCAAGGAGCCGTACAAGGAAGGTGCGAAGCTGCCGCCGGTCAAGTGCCCGGTACTCGTGATCCACGGACTGGACGACAAGTACCTGCTGCCGGGAGCGCTGAACGACACGTGGAAGTGGGTGGAGAAGGATCTGACGCTCATCACCGTGCCCGGGGCGGGGCACTTCGTCCACCGCGACAAGCCCGAGTTCGTCACCAAAAAGATGGTGGGGTGGTTGACCGAGCGCTGAGCGAGCGGGATCGCTGGCCGAGTGTTGTCACTTCCACCGTCACGGTTCCTCCGAGCGCTCGAGCGGACCCGGCGGGACCGTCTCCTGCACGGCGCCGGATCCGGCGAAGCGGTTACTCGCCGAACAACGGTCCCGCTCCTGACCGGAGCCCACCGCGACCACGCCCGTGCCCCTACGGCCGGTATGACCAGCCGCCCTTCAACCTCGGCTTCCACCCGGTGGGCCGCGTCCACACCGGCGAGTCCGGGCCGAGCGCCAAGAACCACATCGGTCGGAAGGTGGCGCCCGACGGAACGATCCCAACCGCTGGGACCGGAGTTAGGGGGGTTCAACGGCGATGGGCCCGCGACCCAGGCGCACCTGAACGAGCCGGGCGGGTTGGCGATCGCCCGAGACGGGGCACCATTGATCGCCGACGGGTTGAACGTGCGGGTCCGACGGGTCGGCTCGGACGGGGTGATCCGAACGATGGCCGATACGGGGCGCCGGGGGTTCGCGGGGACGACGGACCGGCCGAGAAGGCCGAGTGATCGGTCCTCGACATCCTGGCCGTGGACGGGCGAGGTACCGTGTTCGTCGCCGATCACGGCAACAATTGCGTTCGCAAGCTGACTCCGGTCGGCACCCCACCGCTCAGCCGAAGCGATTCCTACTTACCCGGCGTGTGCCGGGGTGCGGCTTCCGAACGACGGATTTGTTGGAACGACCCCACGGAACCCACTCGGAGGTTCCGCATCCACGCACGCTATCGTAATTCCGTCCCGTCCCGCGTCCATCAGCAGCCCGACCGCACTCGGCTCGCAGGGCTGAGACATCTTCGCGGTTTGTATCGTATCTCGCCGGGCTACCAAATTACATGCCCCACCTACCCGGGACGTTGCCGGGGGCTATGCTGTCCCGGCCCTTCAGGTCGAAGACATCAACCTGTCGCTCCTCGAATCGGACGGCACACCCGTGCTCACCCCACACGATCCCCCGCCCCTCGCCGAGAAGCTCCTTCGGTGGCTCGAATGGGCCGTGCAAGTCGGCGCGTCCGACCTGCACGTCGTCGTCGGGCACCCGCCCGTCATTCGGATGCACGGCGACCTCACCGCGCTGCCGGAACCGCCCCTCACCGAGGACGAGGCCGAACCGCTGCTCCTCTCCGCGTGCCCGCACGACGCGCTCGCGCGGCTGCAAGCGCAAAAGAACGCCGACTTCTCCTTCGAGTGCCCGGTGGACGGGAAGTCGGCGCGGTTCCGGGCCACGCTGTTCCTCGCTGGCGGGAGTACCGGCGGTTGCTTCCGCGTCATTCCGAACACGATCCCCGAACTCGCGTGGGCCGGGTTCCCGCTCCCGCTCGCCGAGAAGATCGCGGGACTGCGCGACGGGCTGGTGATCCTCACCGGCGCCACCGGTTCCGGCAAAACCACCACGCTCGCGATGATCGTCAACCGCCTCAACAAGGCCGGCGGCTACCGCATTATTACGGTCGAGGAACCGGTCGAGTACCAGTTCCCGCGACAACCCCACTCGGTCATCACCCAGCGTGAGGTCGGGGCCGACGTACTCACCTTCGCGGACGGCCTGAAATACGGGCTGCGGCAAGACCCGGACGTGATCCTCGTGGGCGAGATCCGCGACCGCGACACCGCCCAGATGGCGCTCTCCGCGGCCGAAACCGGACACCTGGTTTTCAGTACACTACACACGCGAGACGCGAAAGGGGCGATCACGCGGTTCCCGGACCTGTTCCCGCCCGAGGCCCAGTCCGCGGTGCGGGCGCAGCTCGCCATGAGCCTGCGGGCGATCGTCAGTCAACGGCTCTTGCCCGGGGTGAACAAGTCCGAGAAGCGGCACCTGGCGCTGGAGGTGATGTGGAACACGCTCCCGATCGCCAGCGCGATCCGCACGAACAAGATCGAGAGCATCGACAACTACATCCAGACCGGCCGCGACGAGGGGATGTTCACGTTCGACGAGTCGGTGAAGCAGCTCCTGCGCGCCGGGAAGATCACGCGGGCGGTCGCCGAGCAGAACGTGCGCGACGTGACCTACCTGAAATCGTGAGCCGTGGCCTTCCCGAACGGCCACCAGTCGTCCGGCAACAGGCCGGTCATGCGCCGGTACGCGGTGCCGAGCCAGTCCGGCATCAGTCGCGACAAACTCGACCGCTTCGTCTCCCCCACGTACACCTGATCGTCGGGTTGGAGCGTGACGTTGGTGCGGGGGTCGCCGTCCACCAGCACCGCGGCCACGTCCACGCGGAACACCTGCGGGCGGCTCGCCGCCGCGACGTTCGGTCGAATGACGTAAACCTGATTGAGCTTCGAGCCGGGCGGAAGCCCGCCGACACGGGTCAGGAAGCTGAGGACCGGCTCCGGGCCTTGATACGGCACCGTTCGCGCGCGTCCGCGGATCGGTCCGTACACGACGACGTGCCCGCTGCGCGCCGCCGCGAGCGACACGCGCACGCGGTCCGGCGGGCACCCGGCCAGCGCCGCGAGGTCGGCGCGAATCTGATCGAGCGTCAGCCCCTCCACACGCGGGTTGCCGGGTTGTTCCAGGGGCAACCGGCCGTCCACGTCCACAACGACCGTCGCGTCCCAGTCCGGGCGGTCGCGGAACTCGATCTCGAGTACGTCGGGGCACGAAACGAGATACGCCGCGGACGGGTGCGGCGCCTCGCCGGCGGCCTTCGGGTCGGTCGGCGTCGGGCAGTTCTGGCGGAGGAACTGCGTGTTGGAACAACCCGCGGCCACGAGCGCCAGGAGGGGCGTGAGTACGAGCGCGGCGACCCGGCCACGGCGAAGCGCCCCGACTCTTGCGGTGCGAGGTTCCACACATCCGTTATCGTCGGCACACTCTTCGCGGCTTGACGGAAACCGCCCGCTCATTCGCCCCACAGCCACGCCAGCAGTTCGGGCGCGTGTTCGTAATCGGGGATGATGAGGTCCGCGCCGGCGGCGACGAGCGTCTCGCGCTTCGCGGCGTTCACCCCGCGGGCGCCGGCCTCCACACTCGCCACCCCCACCGCGACCCCGCCCGCGCGCTTCACCTCCTGCGTTTCCACCACCCCGTCACCGAAGCCGATCAGTTCCGGTCCGTACTCGCGTACCGCGCGTTCGATCACGGCTCGTTTGCGGAACGTCGCGTCGTTGTCCTTGGGTGCGAACACGCGGCCCGCGACGAACGGCGAGAGCCGCAGCAGGTCCACTTCGCGCGACACGTGCGCGAGGTCGGTCCCGCTGGCCACGAACAGCGGAACCCCGCGCGTCTGAAGTTCGCCCAGAATGCCGTGGGCGTTCGGAACCACCCATTCTTCCGGTTCTGCGTGGCCCGCTTCGAGCGCCTCCCACCGACCGCGAACCACCCGCATGAGCGCGTCGAGGTACTCCCGAAGGTACACCGCTGGCGAAGCTGGTGTGCCGCCGCGCGCGGTCACTTCCTCCGCGAACCGTTCCATCTGCTTGATCGTTGGATGCCCGTTGAGAGCCATCACGAAACTTTCGACGTGCGCGGCGCACTCCCGTTCCCCTTCGCGGATCAGATTCTGCATTCGCAGGTGCGCGAGCATTCCATCGACCATGACCCGCGGCCAGCCCTCGCGGATGAGCGAGAGCGTGCCGTCAAAGTCGAACAGCGTGACCCGGACCGCCCCGCGGCGCACGGCGGGGTTGATGAGTTCGGCGGATGGCAGAAGCAGCATGAGTTCGGGGTTGCGGACGGTTTAGGGTGTCGGTATCCCCCGCATTCTATCACGAGGGCCGGTCATGCGCGGGCGGTGGGCCGACGGGCTGTGGCTGTTGGCGTTCGGGCTGGCGTCGTCGGCGTGGTGCCTGACGGCCGCGGCGCGGATCGGGGTCACGTTCGACGAACCGCTGTACGTGAAGGCCGGGCTGACGAGCTGGCGCACCGGCAGCAACAAGCTGCTCATGCGCGCCGGCACCATGCCGCTTCCCGTCGATGTGCAGACGCTGCCGGTGTACCTGTGGGAACAGCACCGCGGGCACGAGTTCGACCCGGGCGCGGACCTGCACACCATCCTGCCGGTTTGTCGCGCGGCGAACCTCGTCTTCTGGTGGCTGCTGCTCATTTACACGATGCGCCTGGGGCGAACGTTCGGCGGCGCGTGGGGCGGCCGGCTCGCGGTGGTGCTGGTCGCGTGCGACCCGAACTTGCTCGGCCACGCGGCGCTCGCCACCACCGACATCGCGCTCGTCGCGTGCATGATGGTGCTCGTCTACCACGTGTACCACGGCTACCACCCGAACGCGAGTTCCGCACGGCGCGTGCTCGTACCGGGCGTGCTGTACGGGGTCGCGCTGTCGGCGAAGGCGTCGGCGCTGGCGTTCGGGCCGCAGGCGATGCTCGTCCTGGGGCTGTGGAACCTCGCGAAGGCCGGCGCGCTCACCGCGCCGGAGGGAAGCATGCTCCGCGGGCGGCTCGTTCACCTGTGGCACGCCACCTATCAGTTCCGCAAGGATTTGGTGGCGATCGTGCTGATCGGGTTTGTGGTGCTGTTCGGCTACTGCGGGTCCGACTGGGGCACCGAGCCGACGTTCATCAAGTGGGCCGATGGCTTGCCCGAAGGCGACCTGAAGCAGGTGATGACGCCGGTCAGCCGCGAACTCAAGATCTTCACCAACGCCGGCGAGGCGCTGTGGCACCAGATCCGCCACAACATGCGCGGGCACGGCACGTTCCTCCTGGGCGAATGGCACGAACGGGCCACGCCGGTTTACTTCCCGCTCGCGCTCACCATGAAGGTGCCGCTCCCGGCGATCGCACTCTTACTGGCGGCGCTCGTCGCCCACCCGCGACGGTTGCTCCTGCCGACCGCCGGCGTCGCGCTCTTGCTGTTCGCGTTCACACCGAACTGTCGCGTGCAGATCGGCGTCCGGTTCGTGTTCACCCTGATGGTGCTGACATACGTCACAACCGCGGCGGCAATCGCCCGCGGGTGGGCCGAACACCACACTGGCTCGCACGCGGTACCGCGATGGCTGGTCGCGGGGCTGCTCTCAGCGCTCGCGGGCGCCGCGGCGTGGGTGTGGCCGCACGGGCTGAGTTACTTCAACCAAGCGTGGGGCGGGCTACCGGCCGGCAACCGCCTCCTGCACGACTCGAACTACGACTGGGGGCAGGGATTGCCCGAACTGCGCGCGTGGAACGAGCAGCACAATAACGGCGAATGGCTCTGTGTGTGGTACTACGGTAGCGACCCGGACATCGTGCGCCCGCCGCTCGTGTGGCGGAACGTGAGCTGGCTCCCGATCCAGAATGGCGCCGACCTGAAGGCGCAGTGTCCGACGAAGTACCTCGCGGTGTCGGTCGCACTCCTGAGCAGCAACCCGGCGCCGACGCCGGCGCACGGCGCCGCGCTCACGTGGCTCAAAGCGCAAACGCCGGTCGCCCGAACGACGCACTTCTTCATCTACCAACTGCGCGATTGACCGCGGACACACGCGAAGTGCCCGGAAAATCGAAAGGGTGCCAGTTGGCACCCTTTGGCACCCTTCGACCAATCACTTGTTTTTTCCGCACGTTCGGCGGCACCGTCACAGCCGGATCGACGGGACGCCGGTGTCCCATCAACTCATCGACATTTTGCGCTACGCACATCGCGGCACGTGTACACGCGGAGTGAATATACGCCTATCTACTCTTTGGCGTGTTCACCCGGGAGCCTCATGCGTACCGAAACGTTCCTGAGAAAAAAGCCGTCGCAAGCCCGCACCGGCGGCCACGTCCTGTCCGACGAGGGCGACTGTCCGTTCCACAAGGCCGTTTGCACCGGGGACGCCTGGGGCTACCTGACGATCGAGGCCGAGGGCGACGACTGTTACTTCGAGCTGCGCCGGGTACTCGAGCAGAGCCGCACCGGGTGTGTCGATGACGTGCTGGGCCGCGAGCAGTTCGCCGACCCGGACACGTTCGCGGACAGTGTGCTGATGGTTCCGGGGCGGTGCCTGAACGTGGCTGACGTGCGCGCGACGTTCACCGAGCACGACCCGGCCCGCGGGCTGTTGTTTGTGGAACTGACGGTATCCGCGGAGAGCGAGGACGGCGACTATCGCGGCGAGTTCGAAGTGTGGCTGGCGTGCGAATACCACGAGGGCGAACCGGGGCGCGAGGAGGATTGAGGTCAACGGTGCACGACCCACCGCGCATCGTCCGCGGTCAGTGCGGCGCGCGAGCGGGTGGCGCGGAGCAACGCCGGGAGGATCGCCCGCGGGTCGGCGTTGAGCAGGCCCGCGGACCACACCGGGTTGAACTCCACCACCGCCCACCCGCGATCGTCGATCCGCCCCACGTCTAGCACAAATGCGGGCGGCAGGGCGCCGGCCATCGCCGCGCAGGCGCCCTCGACGACCGCCAGGCCGGCCGAGGGGACCGCGGACGGCTGGTTCGCGTGCCAGCGCCACGCGGGGCGCCCGTAGGAGAGGTACGGCGACCCCGCAACGGGCTTCCCGTCGAGTACGAAGTACCGCAGTTCCACCGACCACTCGACCGGTTCGCTCAGGAGTACCGGGGCGTCGGGGCGCGAGCGGCCGCGGGTGCGGATGTCGCGCGCGTCCGAATACACGCCCGTGTCGAACCACTTGTCGAGCGGGTCGGCCGGTTTCACGAAGGTGCGGCCCTGCAACCGGTCGAGGTCGTCGAACGTCGCCGCTTCGACCCGCCGGCGCACGAACCGCTCCGGGACGCGGGCGAGCAGGTCGAACGGCGGTTCGAGGAGGGCCAGATCGAGTGCTTCGGCGGTGGCAACGGCGCGATCGGTGGTCACATACACGGCCGGTTCGGGCACGTCGGCGGTCAGCGGATCGACATCGCCGGCGAGAACAGTCCACCCGGCCCCTTCGGCCGCGGCGATGAGCCGCTGTTCGTAGGCGAAGGTGGCCGGTGTTGACCCACCGACCGGACAGACGAACGAACGCGACGCCACAACGAGTGTGGGCATGAGGGAACTCCGTTTGTGAGGTTTGGGGAAATCGAGCGCCAGAACGGCGAGAGGTGAGAACGCGAGGTGTCGGGGGTGAGACACGGGTGACGCGGGGCGGGTTCGCGGATTTCTCACCGCCGCGGAGCGGCCGGCGCGCGGCGGTCGATCGCGTCAACGGCCAGCCGCAGTAGGGCCGCGTACAGGCGCAGCAAGACGAGGCCCACGACCCCGGCCGCGGCCCGACCGATCCAGACCAGCGGCGGGCTGGGAGCGGTCGCCGCCATCACCGCACACATCAGAAGCGCCGCGAAAACCACGACCCCGAACGGGAACCACACGCGGTACGCCCGTGCCGCGTCGGTCAGTTCGTCATCGCCCAGGCGCCGGCCGAGCCGCCCGAGGAACGCCAGCCAGAACCCGAACGAGACGAACGCGACCGCAACGGCCAACGCCACGGCGCCCGGCTCGCGCGCGATGACTCCGAATATGGTCAGGATCAGGGCCAGCACGAACAACCCCGCGCTGATGTGCGCCACCCGGCCGCCGTGCGCGGCCGGGGTGCTGGCCAGAATGATTTGGCTGCCGAGGTGGAAGATCGCCGGGAGCAGAAGCGCCGCCGCCAGCACCACGAGCGCTCGCACGAACACCGCCTCGGCGGTGCGCTCGCCCGGGACCACGAACAGGTCCATAACCAGGAACACGAAGTACAGGGACAGCCCCAGACCGGTGATGACGCGCTCCGCGTCCAGCCAGGTGCGCACCAGCGGCCACGGCTCGGCGAGCGGCCGGGCGAGCGGTTCGTCCGGCTCATCCGCGTCGCTCACCGGCGGGACCGGGCGCCGCGGTCTCGGCGGTTTCGGCGGTGGCGGTTTTGGCGCGGGTGGGACCGGCGGCGGGTCGATCGGGATCGGCACGGCGAGCGTTAGCACTCCGCCACAGACGGTACACTTCACCGTGCGCGGCAGCGCGCCCACGTCCAGTACGAACTGGTAGCCGCAGTGCCCGCACTCCAGATCGTATCGCATGGCGCCGACCCGAACGTCTTTCCGTCACGCGGCCACCGACCCGGCGAGCGCGCGGCGGTCGATCGCGCGGACCGCCAGCCGCAGAAGGTTCGCGTACAGGCGCGACATCACGACGCCGAGTACACCGGCTGCGGCCTGCTCGAACCAGGCCAACACGATCGAGACCCCGGGCACGTCCGTTGCTGCGATCAGGAACCCGGCAAACAGGATCAGCCCGAACGGGAACCACACGCAGTACGACCGGGCCGCATCGGCCAGTTCGTCATCGCCCAGGCGCCGACCGAGCTGGGTGAGGAACGCCAGCCAGAACCCGAACGAGGCGGTGACCGCCGCGGCGCTCGCCAACACGAACGCCACCCCGGCCCACCCGGGACACCACCCGAACACGCCGATCCCGGCGCAGGCCAGTAGCACCAGACCGGTGTTCACCTTTTGCCGGCCGTACGCGGCCGGGACGCTCAGGCACTGGCACTGACAAACGGCGTGAACGAACGCGAGCAGCAAAAACGCGCCGCAGACGTACACCGGGAACGGACTGGCCGCCCACCACGGCGCGGACCGGCCGCCTGGCCCGGCGACGAGGGTCATCGCGGTGACGGCGGCGAAGAGGACCGTGGTGAGGTCGGCAGTGATTCGCGCCCGGTTGAGTGCGGACCGCACGGTCTTCCACAGCGGAATCAAGCGCCGCGCCCGGTCCCCGGGGACCGGATCGGCGCCCGCGGGTGCGGGCGCAGGTGGCTTCGGCTTTGGTTTTGGTTTCGGCGGTGGGGGCGGGGCGGGTTCCGGTATGACTCGCGGAAAGACGATTGCCAGCACCCCGCCGCAGACGGCGCACCTCGTCGTGCGGGGCAGTTCGGCCGCGTCCAGGGTGAACTGATACCCGCAGTGTCCGCATTCCAGTTCGCACTGCATGACGGCCCGCCCCTACTCGCCGACCGAGTCGAGGTACTCGCGGGCCGCGCTCCGAACGTTCCGCACCGCGCGCCAGTAGACGCCGATCATCAATAGCCAGCCGAGCATCAGCGCCGCCTGCTCGTACAGGATGATGTCGGCGTCCGGCTTCTTCGGGCGCAGGAGCGGCTTGTACAGATCGGTCCAGCCGATCGTGGCCACGAATGCCACCAGTGCGCCCACGAACCCGACCATCCCCACCGCGCGCGCCGCCCGCGGGCGCTTCAGGGCCAGCCCGCACGCGGTCAGCCCGATCAGGAACCAGAACTCCGCCAGCGGGACCAGGAGCAAGAAGCCGAGCCGCGCGTACTTTTTCTCTTCCTCCAACAACAGCTTGTCGAAGTACTGCCAGAGGAGCAACCCGACGAGGCCGAACAGGAGGAACAGCCCGCTGAGCGCGAACAGGCCGCGCGAGCCGCTGCTCCGCGGGCCGCCGCTGGCGATCAACCGCCCGAGTACCATCAGAATGCCCCCGAGCAGCACCGGGCCGCCGTACATCGCGAGATCCAGCTCGTCGGTCTTCGTCAGCTTGATTGCGTTCTGCCCCTGGTTGACGTAGCCCTCGATCTGGATCCACCCCTCGCCCGTGGGCAGTTCCTTGCCGCTGCGGGCCGCGACCAGTTTGCCGAACCCGACGAATCCGATCAGTGACAAAAACAGCAGCGCGAACTGCACCCAGAACAGCCCGCGGCGCACGGTCCGCCAGCCTGCGGCGGCGATCTGCTCGGGGCTTTGATCCGCGGCCGACTCGCGCGCCTTCGGCCGGGCCGGTTTGGGGCGGTCCTTCGCACCCCGCGCGCCGGGGCCGGGTAACGCCGGCGGGAACAGCGGTTCGGGGGGCGGGGGCGGCGCGGCCGGCGGGAGCGAGAGCGAGGGTTGCGCGGACCGGTTCGGCCCGGTGGGCAGCGCGCCCCAGTCGTCGGGCGAGGCGACGACCGGCGCCGGCGGGGGCGGGAGCGGGCGCGGTGGGGGCGCCGAGCGCGCCGCGACCGAGGGCGGCGGCGGCAACGGGAGCGAGGCCGTCGGCGCGGCCGAGCTGGCGGCCTCGTCGGCCGTCGGCACCTGCACCGCCGCCTGGCAGTACGGGCACTTCACCTTCTTGCCGGCCGACTCGTCGCGGGCGCGGAACCGCTTCCCGCACGACGGACACCCCAGCGTGATCGGCATGACTAACGACTCCGCGCGACCGTGAAATGAGCAGAGCGGGATCGTCCCGCCGCTGTTCGACATGGTAAGGCGGAACGGCGGCCGGAGAAACCCCGCTCTCGCGGATTGTAACAGAACCGCCCCGCCCGCGGTCGGGTAGTGCCGGACGCGGCCCAGTTTTCAGCCGCGGAGCGGCGACCGCACCGTAGCCTGACCTGACTCTCCGAGTCGGGTGGGAAGCGGACCCGACTCGGAGAGTCGGGCTACGAAAACAGACCGCTACTGAAACCGACCCGCCTACACCCACAGTTGCAACACCCGCAGGGCCGTTTCCTGCCACAAGTCGAACGCGTCGTCGATGGTCTCATCAATTTCGTCGATCCGATTATCTTCCCGGCGGATCTGTGGGCGCGGGCCTTCGACGATCAGCTCCGTGACGACGACGTTGTCCATCGGCATCTCGAACAGCTCGTCGGTCGTGGCCGCCAGGCAGTGGACCTGCGACGCCCGCGACAGCCGGTTCAGGTACTGCCGCAGCGCCTCGGGGTTGGCCGCGGCGGCGTCCGCGGCCCTCTGCTCCGGGGTCGGCTTGCTCCCGAACGGCGGTTCGCCGGTGGCCACCAGCCCGTCGCCGCGCTCGATCGGCTCGCGGAGCAGGAGCCGCATAAGCGCCGCTTCTTCCGAAAGCGGGCTTTTCCCGTTGTCCTGCACGAACAGCACTTCGAAGCGGATCGCATCGGTACTCAGCCACTCGGTCAACTTGCGGACGAGCGCGAGGACGATCGACTGGACCAGCACGATCCGCTGGCACGGGAGTTCAGCGTCCTTGAATCGGGCCGCGAGCAGGTCCGGGAACAGCACGAACACGAACGCCCGTCGGCGGCGGAGGAACTGGTTCTCGTCGCGCGAGTAGTAGAACAGCTCGTCCCGCACGAACTTCATGTCGAACAGGTCCGGGCTTTCGTCTTCCATGTACGCGAGTTGCGAGTGCAGCAGGCTCTCGATCGAGCCTTTGGTGGAAATCGAGGTGTACCCGCCGACGGGATACTGGTCCTCGTCGAGAACGCGCGTCGGCACTTCTTTGCGGCCGACGAGCGGTTTCACCGGACGCGCCGGGAGCCGCTTTTCGAGCTTCGTGGTCGTTTGCAGGATCTGCCGGTGCGCGACGTACTGGGCCTTGTCGGCGATCGCGGTGCCCTGTTCGAGCGCCAGGATGTCTTCCTGCCCGAGTACCTCCGCCAGCCGGCGCGCCGCGGAAACGAGTTGCTCGTACATCTCCACGATCATCGGCGACGGGCCGTCGCGTTCCAGCCCGTCCCAGCCGGTCGCGAGGACGTCGTCGGGGTTCATGGTGGTGAGGCCGCGGATCACCGCCGGCGGGAGCATCACCCCGGGCAGGTTGGCCCGCTCGCGAATCTGGTTGACGACGTAGGCCAGTCCGCGCACGCGGTCCTTGTCCTTGTACTTCCGCAGCGCGTCGCCGGCGCGCTCGAACGTCCAGTCCGCGTAGAACTTGCCGAGTACGTGGTCCTCGTAGCTGCGGCCCAGCGCCGGGGGCCACCCGGGCACCGGCTGTAGCTCCTTCATCCGCTGGTCCGCGTCGATGCCGAACGCGACGTTGCCCACGTCGGCGACGAACCCGACCGGCGGCAGCGGATCGCCGTTGGAGGCGATTTCCATCGCCCATTCCAGCGCATTTTTGACCGTCTTGGCCGACGGCTTGAGCGCGCGCTGGAGCCACAAGCCCTCCAGGACGTATCGCCGGGCCGCGTCGAGGTCGCGCAGTTCGATCGGGTCCATTCGCCGTAAACCCAAAAGTTCCCGGGGTTGAAACCCCGGGCTATTACACGGAGACCCCTTCGGGGTCCAAAAACCCATGTGACCCCGTTGGGTCACCGAAAATGGCTCGGGGTTTCAACCCCGGGTTTGTGTGTTATACCGCCTTCGCGCGTGGCTTCCAAACTCCGTTAAACCACCCAGCCTCACTCGCACAATCGGCACACACGCCAAATCCGTTAAAGTTTGCCGCGACCCACGCCGATGAAAACCCCGACGTGGGTTCGACTCGAACGGAATACGGCTGTCGCGGGGCGACGATCGCGGTGGCCGGGCGAGGGGCGCATGACGAGCACGCGATTCCTTCTTCCCGGAGCGGTGCTGGCGGTGTTCGCGGGCCCGTCGGTCGCGCAGTACGGCCCGGCGCCCGGTTCGGCGTATCCGGGGCTGGTGCCGAACGTGCGCCCGGTTTCCGCCGACGAACCGCCGGTGCCCGCGCGCCCGCCGATGCCGCCGGGGCGCCCGCCCGCGGCGACCGCGCGCCTGGACGAGGTGACCGCGCCGCCGGGCACGGGGGCGCCGGCCGACCCGGTGGGCACGCTCACCGGGCAGCCCAGTTTGCCGCCCGGGTCGTACCCCAGTCCGTATTACGTGGACGGCCCGGGGTGTTGCGGCCCGCTGGGCAAGCACGGGCGCGTCGGGTACGAACTCTACACCTATAGCGGGGCCAACTTCATCTTCGGCGGCGGGCTGCCGGAGAAACTGAACACTGGCTGGACCGTCGGCAGCGCGGTGCGAACGCTGTTCTTCGACCCGACCCACACCGCCGCGTGGACCGTCGATTACGGCATCAGTTACACGCACAACTGGGGCCAGGGGTCGCGCGACCCGCAGTTCCTGTTCATCCGCCAGGCCGCCGGCGACCGGATCGCGTTCAGCGGGATCCGGGCGGTTCACCGCACGAGCGTCAACTTTAACATCGGCCGCGACGTGTGGCTCCTGGGCGCGGGCAACACCTGCGGAATGGAAGGGACCAACTGCCGCATCGGCGGCTGGGTGGGCGGCCGGTACGGCACCGCGCACGTCGATATCGACCCGCTCGACGAGATCGACGGGTACGCCCGGCGCCAGGGCGTGTATCACGGGGTCGTGGTCGGGACGCACGCGACGTTCGACCGATCGATGGGCGGCTGGGTGTTGTTCGGCGGGATGCGGCTCGAATACGGCTACGACTGGTCGAACCTGGTTCCGCCGCTTCAAGGGGACTTGCACAACGTGAACATCCAGTTCACGGTCGGTATCCGGTACTGACTTTCGGGTGGATCGCTCTCTCCGAGAGCGACGCGACCGGCACAGCCGGGCGCTCGTTCTTGGCTCCGCGGGTCGTGTCACGATGTCGTAGCTCAAGAAGTCGCTCGCAGTGCGAGCGAGCCGGCTCTCTCCGAGAGCCGGCCACCCGAAAAAACCTGCTCTCGGAGAGAGCCGGCCACCCGAACCGATCAAAGTCGGGGTGTATGGGGGACGCCCCGGCGCGGCCCCGCGGTGCCAGTCACCGCGGGGCCGTTCTCATTGAAGGGCACGCCGCGCCCGCGTACAACGAGGGTATCGCCAGGGGTGCCCGCGTCGGACGCGGGCTGAGATGACACCCTCGAAACCTGACCCAGATCATGCTGGCGTAGGGAGGCGACACTTCGGCTTGCCCGCCGATCGCACTCGGCGGGTGTGGACAAATCAAATGACGCAACTGGAATCCGCCCGCAAGGGCATCGTCACGCCGGAAATGGAGTTCGTCGCCCGGCGCGAAGACCTGCACCCGGAACTGGTCCGCTCCGAAGTCGCCCGGGGTCGCATGGTGATCCCCGCGAACATTGTCCACCTGTCGAAGAAGCTGCAGCCGATGTGCATCGGCGTCGCGGCGAAGTGCAAGATCAACGCGAACATCGGCAACTCGGCCGTCACCGGTAAGGCGGACGACGAGCTGGAGAAACTCCGCACCGCGGTCGAACTCGGCTCCGACACTGTGATGGACCTCTCCACCGGCGGGAACATCGACGGCATCCGCCAGGCGATCATCGACGAATCGCCCGTTCCGATCGGCACTGTGCCCGCGTACCAGATCATTCAGAACGTCAAAGACCCGCGCGACATCACGCCGCGAATGCTGCTCGACATGGTCGAACACCAGGCGAAGCAGGGCGTCGATTACATGACGATCCACGCGGGCGTGCTGCTCGAATACGTCGCGCTCACATCCGACCGTGTGACCGGCATCGTCAGCCGCGGCGGCTCGCTGATGGCCGCGTGGATGGTGGCGCACCACCAGCAGAACCCATGGTTTACGCACTTCGGCGAGCTGTGCGAGATCATGCGGAAGTACGACGTGACCTATTCGCTGGGCGACGGGCTCCGCCCCGGGTGCCTCGCGGACGCCAACGACAAGGCCCAGTTCTCCGAACTGAAAACGCTCGGCGAACTGACGAAGAAGGCGTGGGAGATGGGCTGTCAGGTCATGATTGAAGGGCCGGGACACATCCCGATGCACCTCGTGAAGATGAACATCGAGAAGGAGCGCGAACTCTGTCATGACGCCCCGTTCTACGTGCTCGGGCCGCTGGTAACGGACATCGCCCCGGGCTACGACCACATCACGAGCGCGATCGGCGCGGCGCTCGCGGCCGAAGCCGGCGCGTCGATGCTGTGCTACGTCACGCCCAAAGAACACCTCGGCCTGCCTAACAAGGACGACGTGCGGCAGGGGGTGATCGCGTACAAGATCGCGGCGCACGCCGGCGACATCGCCCGCGGGCGGAAGAACGTGCGCCAGCGCGACGATCAACTCTCGAAGGCCCGGTTCGAGTTCGACTGGAACCGCCAGTTCGACCTATCACTGGACCCCGAAACCGCAAGGAAGATGCACGACGAGACGCTCCCGCAGGAGGTCTTCAAGAGCGCGAAGTTCTGTTCGATGTGCGGGCCGAAGTTCTGCTCGATGCGGATCACGCAGGACGTGCGCAAGTTCGCCGCGGAAGCCAAGAAACTCAGTTTGGAGTTGGCGACGGTGTAATGGCGAGGGCGAAGATTACACGACGAAGCCCGGCCATTTGTCCGGGTTTTGTTTTCTCACCTGCGAACCTACCTTGCTCCGTCGTGTCCCTCAGTAGACAATCGAACAGTCGCCACAGTCGGTGAGGAATACACTTTGATCGAGTCATGCTACTGGCGCGCGGAACTGAAGGCCGATATCCGGTGGCTTCAAGTCAAGCAGAAGTTTAAGCGCTGGTCCGAGAAGCAAGTCGTCCTCTTCGAGCGAAAGCTGATGCTTGTCGCCTTTCAGGTCAGGACGCTCCTTGAACGCCCAAAAGTTAACCACAGACAGTAGTTCCCAAGATCGTTCCCGGTCAGGCCCCGAGCCTATCC
>CAZBXY010000024.1:0-41528 GCA_964495365.1 uncultured Frigoriglobus sp.
GAAGCGTGTGAGGTGCTGGTATTGTAAGGTGGAGGGTGGTAAGAACCACTGCGCCAGGAACGAGGAACCCGCGATGCCGTTAGCCATTCAGCCGGAAGCACCGCCGCTGCGCGTGGACGAGGCCGGGGCCGTTCGCGTCGGGCAAACGCGCGTCCTGTTCGTACTCGTGGTACAGGCATTCAAAGCCGGCGAATCACCCGAGTCCATCATCAATATGTACGACGCGCTGAACCTCGCCGACGTGTACGGGGCCGTAACCTATTACCTCCGACATCGCGAAGAGGTGGAGGCGTATCTGATCGAGTACGACCGGCAAGCGGACGAGATCCGCAAGAAGATCGAGGAGCGACAGGGGCCACAAATCGGATTACGAGAGAAACTTTTGCGCCGACTTGCGGAGAAACAGCAACAGAACTGCGAGTGAGGATTTTATCGACCAAGCCATTGTGGCCCGCGGATAGCCGAACTGGAAGCAACCGTCGGAAAGTTCCCCCGTGTACCCCCATAATCGAGCGGTACCGCCCAACGTCCCGAGTTCGGGGTGAACGATGGTCCGGCTCCTCGCAGACGAGAATTTCCACGGCGACGCGATCGACGGGCTCCTTGCCCGGCAGTCCGAACTCGACCTCATTCGCGTTCAGGATGTCGGGCTGTCGAACGCCGACGACCCAACGGTTCTCGCCTGGGCTGCGAGGAACGACCGCATCCTGCTCACGCACGACAAGGCCACGATACCGGGACACGCCTACGATCGCGTTCGGGCTGGCCAGCCGATGCCGGGCGTGTTCGTGGCTAACGGGATGACGGTCGGCGATATCATCGACGAAGTGTTGATGATCGATGCGGCGAGTGAACAAGCCGATTGGACGGATCAGGTCGTCTTCCTTCCGCTTCGCTGACGCTCTGCCTTTGCTCGGTGTGGGTATGGTACACTGGATTCACGTTGCGATTCAGGAGGCCCATCATGGCTCAGAAAGTCACACTCCCCGCCGACCTGCGGGAAAAGCTCGCGGGCGCCAACGGCGAGGCCGTTCCCCTGTGCGACGAGGCCGGCAACGTCGTCGGCTACTACCTGTCCGCCGAGGAGATGGACAAGCGCAGCCGCAACTACCGCGCGCTGCACGAGTACTGGACGGACGAGCGGATCGCGCAGCTGGAGGAGGAGCGGAAGAACGACCCGCGCCCGGACGTGCCGCACGAAGAAGTGATGCGCTGGGTCAAGGAGCAGTGATGTTCCGAATCTTTTGGGAACCGGCGGCCTTCGACGCGATGCAGGCACTGATCCGGGACAATCCGGCGCTCAAGGCCGGGTTCGCCTATTCGCTCGAAACGCTCACGATCGAACTCGGTGACCGGGCCGACGTCTGGGGCGAATCGCGGGCCGGAGACAGCCGGCTCGGCAGCGCTGGCGTGCTTTCCGTTCTCGTGCGTGTGGACACCGACGCTCAAGTTGTGCGCGTTGTCGAGGTGACTTTGGAGCGCCGAACCCGCCGCTGAACCGAGGTGTCAACGCTCTTCCGGCTCCACCCACTTCGTTGTCGGCTCCGGCGGCGCCCACGACGCCAGCGCGTCGAGCAACCCCGGCACCGTGTCGGCCACCAGCAACAGCTCGCGGTGCTTCGGACGCAGTAAGCCTTCCGAAACGATGTGATCCAGCCACGCGAACAGCGGGGTGAAGAACCCGCTCGTGTTCAGCACCGCGACCGGCTTGCGGTGGATGCCCAGTTGCGCCCACGTCAGGATCTCGAACAGTTCGTCGCACGTGCCGTAGCCGCCGGGCATCGCGACGAACGCATCGGAACGATCGGCCATCAGCGCTTTTCGGTCGTGCATCGTGTTGACCACGACGAGTTCCGTGCAGTCTTCCTGTGCGATCTCCTTGAGCGCAAGAGAATGCGGAATGACGCCGACCACGGTTCCGCCGGCTGCGAGCGCCGCGGACGCGACCTCGCCCATCAGCCCCACGCGCCCGCCGCCGTACACCAGACCGAACTTCCGCGCGGCCAGCGCGCGGCCCAGTTCACGGGCGGCTTGCGCGTAGAGCGGATTCGCCCCGGTCGCCGAACCGCAGAACACACAGACGTTCTTCACGACTTCTCCGATTTCGCGCACAGGAACCGCTCCCGTTCTTCTTATAACCCCAGCATGAGCGACACCGCCGCGACCAACAGCTACGACGACGTTCCCTACGAGAGCTTGCCGTTCGCGCAGACGCACCCGGCCAGGCTCGCCACCGTCGCGACACTGTTCGGGCTCGCCCCGCCGGCGGTCGAGCGCTGTCGCGTGCTCGAACTCGGCTGCGCCGCGGGCGGGAACCTCGTCCCGATGGCCGAGGCACTGCCGGAAGGCGCGTTCGTAGGCGTCGATCTCTCGGCCCGGCAGATTGAGGATGGCCAGCGCGAAGTTCGCGAAACCGGACTCACCAACCTCGACCTCCGGCACGCCAGCATCAGCGACATTGACGACAGTTACGGCCCGTTCGACTACATCCTGTGCCACGGCGTCTATTCGTGGGTGCCGCGCGACGTGCAGGACGCAATTCTGGACGTGTGCGCCAAACACCTCGCGCCCAGCGGCGTCGCGTACATCAGTTACAACACGTACCCCGGCTGGCACATGCGCGGGATGATCCGCGACATGATGCGCTACCACGCGCTCCGCTTCGAGACCCCGCTGCGGAAGGTCGAACAGGCCCGGGCGCTACTCGATTTCCTCGCGCAGTCCGCGCAGAAGGACGCCGGCGCTTACGGCGTGCTGCTCCGAAGCGAACTGGAGTTCATGAAGGAGCAGTCGGACCACTACATCTACCACGAGCAGCTCGAAGACGTGAACGACCCGCTGTACTTCCACCAGTTCGTGAGCCGCGCCACCGAGCGCGGGCTGAAGTACCTCGGCGAGGCGCAGATCTCGACGATGGTGAGCGGGAACTTCGGCGCCGACGTGCAGAAGGCGCTCGCGGTACTCGCCGCAGATCAGATCCAAACCGAGCAGTACCTCGACTTCGTCCGCAACCGCACGTTCCGCGAAACGCTCCTCGTGCGCGCCGGGCAAGCGCCGGACTGGAGCGTTTCGCCGGAGCGGCTGTACGGGCTTCATGTCGCGTCCGGCGGGAAGGCGACGAAGCCGGTCGATCTCGGGTCCGAAGCCCCGGCCCAGTTCCAGAGCCGCAGCGGGATGGTGTTGGGCACCACCGGCCGATTGTTCAAGGCCGCGCTACTGACGCTCGCCGAAGAATGGCCGGCAACAGTGCCCTTCGCGGAGCTGCTAGCGCGGGCGCGGTCAAAAGTCGGCCGCGCGGCGCACGACGAAGACGCGCAAGCACTCGCGCTCGGACTGCTGAACGCGTACCTCGCGTCCGACCTGATCGAGCTGTTCGCGGCACCGGTTGTGTTCGCCCGCGCGGCCGGTGAGCGGCCGATGGCACTCGCGCACGCGCGGCTTCGGGCCGCTGATGGGCACACGCGGGTCGCCAACCGCCGGCACGAAGTGGTGCGTCTCTCCGACCTCGCGCAGCGCCTCGTGCCGCTCCTCGACGGCACCCGCGACCGCCCGGCGCTGGTCGAGGCGCTGACCGCGGCGGCGCGCGCCGGCGACATCTCCGTTCAGAAGGGCGGGCACGCGCTCACCGACCCCGACGCGCGAAGGGCCGTGCTGGCCGGCGCGCTCGGCCCGGCGCTCGACGCCCTCGCCCGCGACGCGCTGCTGACCTCGTAGGGATCGTTCAAATAACAGCCTGCGTATAACTTTGTCGGTCCAAGGCGGCCAAGACCGCCCACTTTTCACGCCTCCTCTAATAACCGTTCGAGGGTATTGGAGAATCGAACCACGCGGATTGCGTCTTCCTTGTCTTGTGGTGTGGCCTCCGGCCCACACCACAAGAGCCAGACAACGGCCCGCTACGATGCAGACGCACCAACTCCCTTCGTGTCACACAAGAAATGTACAAAATTTCACAATTTCCTGTCAAGGCCCGTGGCTCGTGACATCGCCAGCGGGGATACTCACCGGACCGCGCGGACGGCACTGCTTCTTCGGGAGCCGGCCGTTCGCCCCGAAGTCCGCTCCGTCACACCTCGATCTTCTTCCACCGCCCGCCGGCGAACCGCAGCGCGAAGAATGCCCCGCGGAGCCACAAGTCCGCGCACATCGCCACCCACGCGCCGAGTAACCCCATGTCGTACCCGGGCACCACACCCAGCGGCCCCAAATTCACCTGCGGCGCCGTCAGCAGGTACGCCAGCGGGATGCGCACGCCCAGAAAGCCCAACCAACTGAACAGTACCGGGACGCGGGAATCGCCGGCGCCGCGCAGGGCCGCCGTGAAGATGATCTGCGACGCCAGCGCCGGCATCGCGCACGCGATCAACCGCAGGGCGGGCACGCCGGCGTCCACAACGCGCTCGGCGTCGGCGTCCGGGCAGAGCAGGCGGAACATCGGTCGCGCCAGGAGGAAGAACAGCACGCCCATGAAGCACATCACGCCGCCACCGATGGCGTAGGCGGCCCACCCGCACCGGGCCGCGCGGGCCGGGTCGCGGGCGCCGAGGTTCTGGCCGACGAGGGTCATCGCGGCCGTGCCGAACGCCGCCCCGGACAAAAAGCCCAGCGCCTCCCACCGCAGCGCGATCCCGTGCGCCGACGCCGCGGTGTCGCCGAGCCGGTTCACCAGGCTGAGGAACCACAACTGGCAGAACGCGGCCGACAGGCTGTCGATCGCCGCCGGCACGCTCACCCACAGGAGCCGCCGGATCAGCGGGAAATCGGGAATCAGGTGCACGAGGTGCAGCTTCAGCCCGGACTTGCCGCGCGCGAGAATGACCAACAGCGTGACACACCCGACGACATGACTGAGGCCGGTTCCGAGCGCGATTCCGACGAACCCGAACCCGGCGAACGGCCCGACGCCGTAGCACAGCCCCCACGCCAGCGGGACGTTCAGCACCGCGACGCCGCCGAGCACTTTCAGGCCGGTTTTGGTGTCGCCGGCGCCCGCGAGACACGCGGCACAGGCCGATTCGACAATCTGAAACGCGAGGAGCGCCGCCAGCGGCGTCAGGAACTCGGCGCACACGCGGGCCGCGTCGCCCTTGAGTCGGAGCGCGTCGATGAGCGCCGGGAGCCAGAGCAACCCGGCCCCCGCACCGACCAGCCCGAACACGACCGCCAGCAGCACCGATTGCCCGGTCGCGTGCTTCGCCAGCGCCCAGTCGTTCGCCCCGACGAACCGCGCCACCAGTGCCGTGCTGCCGACGCTCACCACAACGGTGTAACTCGACACGAACCAGTACAGGTAGCCGGCGGTGGTGAGTGCGGAGAGGTACCGCTCGCGGTCCTGCCCGGCGGGGAGCGGGAAGTACCCGGCGAGGAACTGGTCGGACAGTTGCACGACGAGGTGCAGGTACTGCTGCGCCAGCGCGGGCAGCGCCAGCGCGAGCACCTGCCGCCAGAGCGGGCGCGACAACCGGTCCGGCGGTGCGGCGGGAGCGTCCATCCCCACATGATAGGGACACGTGCGCGCTCACCCGCGCGGTCGATCCCCGGGTAGAAGGCGAGGAGTCAGGGAACAGGAGTCAGGAGTCAGGAGTCAGGGCAGAAGAAAGATTGTTGTCTTCTGCTCTCAGTCTCTTGCTTTCTGACTCCTGACTACTGACTCCTGTTCCCCGACTCCTGACTCCTGACTCCTGACTCCTGTCCCCTCACTTCTTGGCGGCCTTGCGGCGACCCTTGCTGTTGGTGACGACCGGCGGCGGCTCGGTCTTGGCGCGGAGGATCATGCGGAAGTTGCCGAGCGTGAGGACGCCGAGTACGTCCGGTGTGGTCCCGGGGGCGAACACTTCGGGGCGCAGCTTGTAGATGACTTTGCGCCCGTCTTTTTCGTCGTCGAGGACGCCGCCCTGCCGCATCACCCCGAGGTGGTGCGACATGTTGACCATCGGGATCTTGATGAGGTCGGCCAGCGTCCCGACGTTCTGCGGACCCCTGGCCAGGATCCACAACACCTGGAGGCGCGTCGGTTCGGCCACGGCCGCGATCAGGGCGGCCACCTTACGGGCTTCGGGAAACTCGGTCATTAAGCACCACAAGCAGCTATGAAACGACACCGCGGGCGTCGGTGGGATCAGGCGGGCAACGAGAGAGAAATCATACGAACCGAGACGACATCGTGCCACTGTCAGAACGGAAATGAACGAAATGGCCGCGCGAACGAGCCCGCATGACCCGTTCGCGCGGCGCGGGGAGCGAGAAATCAGAGCCGGCGGCGGGTTTCGCACCCGCATCGTCCGAGGTACGAACTCGGTGCCTTTCTGGGTCGTGCCACAACCGGCGGGGGAAGAGTGGGCAGTGGACAGCGGGCAGCAGGCAGATCAGGCCGAAGCCGCGTTCGACTTCCTTCTCTGCCCACTGCCCGCTGTCCACTGCCCACCGCTTCGAGGGCGGCGCGGGGGGAGTCGAACCCCATCACCTCAGCCTTCACAGGGCCGCGTGCTACCGCTACACCACATGCCGCATCACGAACAGTGATCCTGGGTGGAATCGAACCACCGACTTCCTCCGTGTCAAGGAGGCGCCCTGAGCCGCTGGGCCACAGGATCAGGAGTGCTTCGGCCAGGATTTGAACCTGGAACACCGCGTTCGAAGCGCGGCATGATGTCCGTTTCACCACCAAAGCAATAGCGGAGGGGGAGGGATTCGAACCCTCACGCCCCTCACGGGGCGATCGCTTTAGCAAAGCGACCCGGCCAAGCCGTATCCGGCTCCCGTCCGTGTGGCCGTCCCGCGCAACGGAACAGGGATGTTCCGGCAGGGACGGCCGAGAGCAGATCGGTTTCCGCCGGCGGGCGCGGGGGCACGGGACGAACCCCAGTCGGCCGGACCTTTGTCCGAACCCGCGACCCGCGCCCGCCGGGCACAAACCGATCGAGTGGACCCGCCGGGAGTTGAACCCGGGCTGCCGGCATGCCATACCGGCGTCATACCGCCTAGACCACGAGCCCTCGATTCAGGAGACAGGAAGCAGGAGGCAGGAATCAGAAAACTAAAGCTGTTCTTTGCTTACTGTCTCCTGATTCCTGCCTCCTGACACCTGTTGCAGTGGACCCGCGGGGAATCGCACCCCGATCTCCCGCGTGCGAGGCGGGCGTCTTCCTGTTGGACTACGGCCCCGGTTCAGGGATCTGGGGACAGTCATCAGGAGACAGATGAGCAGAATTCGCTCGTTCGTCTGTCTCCTGTTCCCTGTCTCCTGATTCCTGGAGTGACCTCGGTGGGAGTCGAACCCACACGCCTCGCGGCAGCCGGCTCTCAACCGGCTCTGACTACCAGGTTCCAGCACGAGGTCAGATCTCGACAGTGGCCCAGGAGGGAGTCGAACCCTCACGCCTGTACGGCACCGGCTTCTGAGACCGGCGTGTCTACCAATTCCATCCACCGGGCCGAGTTCCACCAATTATTGGTGGGAGTTGCGGCGCCCGGGGATCGAACCCGGCTACCAGGCTTATGAGACCCGGTTGAGCACCAGCCCGCCCGCAAGTTGCAGACCTGGGAGTTGAACCCAGCATCCAGGCTTATGAGACCCGGTCGGGCGCCGGCCCGTCTGCAATACCTATCAGTGGTGACGGTGGGATTTGAACCCACACTGTCCACGTTCTGAGCGTGGCGACTCCTGCCGTTGGTCTACATCACCGCGTGGAGAATTTTCGATTGATGATTTGTGATTATCGATTGAGAAGACCGGCTATTTTCAATCGCAAATCGGAAATCATCAATCGACAATTCCTCCAGTGACCCGTGGGGGAATCGAACCCCCACTTACAGGTTGAGAACCTGTCGTCCTGAACCGTTAGACGAACGGGCCGTGTATCGAACCTCAATCGATCCTATCCAGGCGGCTCGTACGGGAATTGAACCCGCGTCGTCAGGTTGACAACCTGATATCCTGCCATTGGAAGAACGAGCCTCTCAAATTTTCGATTTGCGATTTTCGATTGACGATTGAGACCCCCAACTGTCTTTCAATCGCAAATCGCAAATCGCAAATCGCAAATCACAGTGCCCCGGGTGGGAATCGAACCCACATTGCCCGTCACGGGCGGCGGCTTTACAGGCAGCCCGGCGGCCCACCGCACGTCCGAAGGCCGTAAATCCCGGCACTTGCCGGAGTAGCACGGGAGGGATTCGAACCCACACACACCAAGGTTTGAGCTTGGTCGCAACTGCCAGTTGGCGTACCGTGCCTCTTCTCAGGAGTCAGGAGTCAGGAGTCAGGAGTCAGATCTTCACCGGAAATCTTGCTGTCTCCTGACTCCTGTCTCCTGTCTCCTGGTTCGCAAAGCCCTCGGTGGGAATCGAACCCACACGTCCGCCATACCAAGACGGCAAGCTGCCACTACATCACAAGGGCCAATCAGTGTCAGTGTTAGTGGTTAGTGCCAGTTCAACCGAGGAACCGGATCCTCTTCCCACTGACACTGACCACTAACACTGACACTAGTTCAGAGCGCCCAGTGGGAGTCGAACCCACACGTCCGCCATGGCAAGGCGATAGGCTACCGCTACATCATGGGCGCGTTCATCTGTCAATCGAACCTTAACAGTACATCCGGCGGGAGTTGCACCCGCGAAACCACTTTGGAAGAGTGGCGTGTTGCTGCTACACCACGGACGCACGAACAGTGGAAGCGGTGGGAATCGAACCCACGTATACCTGCTTAAGAGGCAGGCCCCTGGCCAACGTCGGACACACTTCCATTCAGCAGGTGGCGGAGGAATCGAACCCCGCAGGACTCAGCCGTCGGTTTTGGAGACCGAGCGCGCTCCCAGGCGCATTCACCACCTGTACTCGTCACCGAACCAGTACCCCGTGCGGGAGTCGAACCCGACCTGGGCGGCTTGAAAGACCGCCGACCTCACCGGAAGTCGAACGGGGCACAGCTTCGCGCCACCAAAAAAGCGAACCGGCCGGGGGTCGCTTCTGACCCCCGGCCGGCGCGGTTGCCATTGCTGGCTCGCCAGGGGTTATCCGCTCGTATCCCGTTCCGCACGACCCAAACCCAGACCCGTCAGACCGGCCGCGGTATAGACCGTCTTCGCGACGGCCGCCGTAAGGGCGGTCGCTTCAAGACGTTCGGTGCTCGCGTGCCAGAGGGTCATGGTTGGGTGTAAGTCGGTTACCGTGTTGTGATGGCGGCCGGTGCTTCTCGCCCGTTCGCCGGGTACGCTAGATAGACGCGGACTCCGCGGTAAGGTTCGCTCGAATTCCAAAAAAGTTTCGCCCGCACCGAGATTCGTTCTGTGAAAGATCTGGAACCCTGGATGCAGCACGCCCTTGTGATCGCAGAGCGGGGCCGCGGGTCCGTCGAACCCAACCCGCTGGTCGGGGCCGTGGTGCTGGACGCGGCCGGGCAGTTCGCCGGCGAGGGGTGGCACCAGCGCTTCGGCGGTCCTCATGCCGAAGTATTCGCGCTCGCGCAGGCCGGGGAGCGCGCCCGCGGCGGGACGCTCGTCGTCACCCTCGAACCGTGTTGCCACCACGGCAAAACGCCGCCCTGCACCGACGCGGTGTTGAAAGCCGGAATCGCCCGCGTCGTCGTTGCGATGGCCGACCCGTTCCCGAAGGTCGCCGGCGGGGGGCTTACGATCCTCCGTTCGGCGGGCGTCGAGGTGTCGGTCGGGCTGTGCGAAGCGGAAGCGGTCGCGCTGAACGCCCCGTACCTGAAGTTACTCCGCACTGGTCGCCCGTGGGTTCACGCGAAGTGGGCCATGACGCTCGACGGCAAGCTCGCGACGCACACCGGCGATTCCCGGTGGATCAGCGGGGAAGAGTCGCGGCGGCGCGTTCACGAGCTGCGCGGGCGCGTGGACGCCGTCGTCGTCGGCGCCAAAACGGTGCGGGCCGACGATCCGCTCCTCACGGCGCGCCCTCCGGGGCCGCGAGTGCCGGCGCGGGTGGTCGTTTCGGCGTCGGGGCAGCTCCCGGAACAGTGCCGGCTCCGCGCGACCGCGCGCGAAACTCCGGTGATCGTGTTCACCGCGAACCCGCAGCGGCTCGCGGGCTGGGCCGCCGACGGCGTGGAAATCGTCGCGCTGACCGACCACAGCATGGCGCTCGACGCGGTACTCGCCAACCTGGGCCACCGGCGGTTCACTAACGTATTGATCGAGGGCGGCGCCGGGCTGCTCGGCTCGGTCCTGGACGCGGGCGCCGCGGACGAGTTTCACGTGTTCGTCGCGCCGAAGGTCGCCGGCGGCCCGGCGCTCTCGCCCGTCGGCGGCGTGGGCGCGGCGCGCGTGGCCGAGGCGCTGGCGCTGGACCGTGTGACGTTCGCGCCGTCGGGCGAAGACGTGTACGTTCACGGCTTCGCCCCGGCGCGGCCATCCGAAAACGGGTGACCGATGGCGAAGCGCAAATCACAAGTCACGACGAGATCGTGGTTCGAGAACTGCAGCGGGTGCCGCCCGGGGCACGACTTCGGCGTTCTTCGCGCCGGGATCAAAGCGGGGTTGCTGAACGAGCAAGACGAGGACGGGTGGACCGCGCTGCACTATGCCGTGGCGGCGGACTGGCTCGCGGGCGTCGAGGAGTTACTCCGCGCTGGAGCGGACACCGAACTGCGGTCTCACCGGACCGGCGCACCGCCGCTCCTCACCGCATTGCAACAGGCGAGCGAAGCGGTGGTCGCGGCTCTCATCGCGGGCGGTGCCAATGTCGATGCCGGAAATCACTTCGGATTGACGCCGCGCGAATGGCGCCGGCACAGCGACCCGAACCCGTTCCCGCACATCCCGGAGAAACCCGTTCAGATGCCGGAACCGCGCATCCAGAACGCGGAACACCTCGCCGACCACTACCACCCGCGGTTCAAGATCCCCGACCGCGCGGAGCGCGAAACGTTGAAGGCCGGGGTGGCGGTTGATCTGTACGTGTACGGCCCGCGGCGCGAGGGGAAGCAGGACACAGTGAAGGTGCGGATCACCGCGCGCCGCGGGCGCCGGCCCAACGGCGTGCGTTACACCGCGACCGTCGAAACGCCAGCGAAGCAGTCGTACTTGCCGCGGGGGATGAAGGAAGTCGAGTTCGGCCCGGAACACGTGGCATCGGTGTACGTCCCGCGCCCGAAGTAACGGCGCGGGACGGTCGATCACTTCTTCTGCACGTAAACCGCGCGGTCGCGGGTGAACCGCGCGGTGTCGGCGGCCGACAACACGAACACGTCCGAGCGGCCCTTGTCCACCACACGGGCGTACCGCTGCTTGTCATCGGTGCCGCCCACCGGCCCGCCGATCTCCAGCACCCGCCTCGGCCCGTCCTTCGTTGTCACGGCGATCGTCACTTCTGGTTTCTCCAAACCGAACAACTTCGCATCGCCGTCCGCGTCCACCGCGTACCGCTCCACACGCAGCGCCGTCAGCGCGCCGAGCAACTCGGTGACCGCGCGCGGGTCGATCACGTCGGCCGGACCGCCCGGATCGACCCACCCGGCGCCGCGCTTCTGGAGCATGAACAGCTTGTCGCCACGGGTGATCTCCACCGATTCCGCCTGGAATGCGTCCAGCACCCACGGCTTCCGCACGCGGTACTCGGCGAGTACCTTCGTGGTTTCCGCCTTGCCCAACAGCGCGACCATCCCGCTCGCTCCGGCGAGCGCGTACGCGCGCCCGTCGGGCGTCGATTTGCCGACCACGAGCTTCAGTTCCACCTTGTCGCCGTTGCTGACGATCCAGGTCGCTTCCGGGTTGTCCAGGCCGAACGTCTTCAGGTCGGCCGGGGCCGGCTTCTCCGCGACCCAGTCGCTCGCCCGCAACCGGGCCAGTTCGCCGACGAGATCATCGAGAGCCGCTTGCTCCGCGTCGGACGCCAGCGGCGAGGTCACCTTCCAGGTGCCGTTGACCTTCGCGAACGTGACCTTGCGCGGCCCGCGGACCAGTTCCAGTTTGTCCGCGTCCACGAACCGGGCCAGCGCGCGGTCGCGGAACGACACCGGCGGGGCCAGGAGCTTGTTGGCGAACGCCGCGGGCAGCACGGCCACCGCCGCGTCGGCGCCAGGAGCCTCCACCGCGGCGAAGCGGTCGCCGGCAGGCTTCGCGGCATCGACCGGCTTGCCGAGCCGCAGCACCTTCGGCTTGTCGCCAACCATCAGTGTGACGACCGCTTCGGCCGGCTCCAGTCCGTACTGCTTGAACACGTCCTCCTTCTTGCCGAACGCCGCGACCTTCTCGGCGCGCAGGCGCCCGAGCGTCTCGGCGAGTTCCTCGACGAGCGCCTTGTCGGCCTTCTGCTTGGCGGGTTTGGTCACGTCCCAGCCGTCGCCCGCGCCGGGGGCCAGTTCAAATTCCTCCTTGCCTTTCAGTCTCGCGATCGCAAGCAGTTCTTCCGGCTTGAATGTGAGGAGCGTGCGGTCGGCGAAGTCGAGCTTCGCGCGGGTCAGGGCTTGCACCGCGTCGGCGCGAACGACGCCGACCGCCTTGCCGTCGTCCACGCGCACGAACCGCCCGCCGCCCACGTCGGTTTTGCCGAGTTGAATTTTGCGCGTCGCGGGCTTGTCGCCGCCGAGCGTGACCGTGACCGTGTATTCCGGCTTGTCGAGGCCGAAGTCGGCCCACTTCACCGCGTCGCCGAAAGCCGCCAGCCGCTCGACCGACAGCGGCGCGAACGTGAGCGCCACTTGCCCGGCGACGAGCGCGTCCACCGTGAACGCCGCGCCTTCGGCCTTCCAGACGCCCTTCTCGTCCTTCAGGAGCGTGACCGCGGACTCCGGCTTGTCGGGGGCGATCTGCACCTTCGTGATTTTCGCCGGGTCGAGGTTCAAGAGGTTGCGGTCGAGTAACGACAGCGGTGACGTGCCGACCGCGAACAGATACTGCACCGGCAGCACGAACACCGGGGCGGCCGGGTCGTCGAGCTTCGCGTAGCGGTCGGCCCCGCCCGGCGCGGGGTTGCCGATCACCACGGCTTTCGTCACCGCCTTCTCGACGTCGCCGGACTTCTCGGTGTACGACAGCTTCACCTTCGCGAACGGCTTGTCGAACCCGTACTTGGCGTCGGCCGCGGTGAGCGAATCGTAGCTCGTCGCGGGCAGTACGCTGAGCGCTGCGAGCAGCGGTTGCGCGTCGAGGAACGTGACCGGGGCCGTGAACGGGCCGGACAGCTTCCAGTTGGTGCCGTCTTTCGTGAGCGCGAACGACTCGCCCGGCCCCGGGCGCGTCAGTTCCAGCCCGGTCACCTTGTCGAGCGGTACGGTCCACACCTGAAGCGGGAGCAACTTCAGCGCGCCGGTCGCGAGGGAGTCGGTCGTCGCGGTGGGGAGCGCGAACACCGCCCCGCCGTCGAGTCGGGCGAACACTTCGGGCTTTCCGGGCCGCGCGGCGCCGACTTCGAGCTTGTACGTCCGGCCGTTACCGAACGTGAGTGACGCGGTGAACTTCGGCTTGTCCAGCCCGTGTTCGGGCTTCGCCGCAGCCGAAACGAACTCCGTCGCCTGAAGATCGCCGAGTTGCCCGACGAGTACCGCGGTGTTCATCGGATCGGCGTCGGACGCGACCGGCGCGGTCAGCTTCCACACGTCGCGCCCGTCGGGCAATTTTTCCTGTTTGAGGGCGAACGCGCTGGCGCCGTCCACCGCGACGCCGGTCAGTCGGGCGTCGGCGGTGTCGAACAGCTTGCGGCTGCGGTAGCTGATCGCGTCGCGCGTGAATAGCGGTTCGAGGCGGTCCGGGAACAGCACTGGGCCGAGCCAGCCGGTCGGGGGCGGGCCGCCGGCGATGCGGTCGGTAAGGAGCGCGATCCGCGGCCAGCCGGCGAGCTGGACGGGGAGCTTGCCCGCGTCCGGCGCGCCGACGAGGATCTTGTACTCGCGCGCCGGGCCGTCCCCATCCACCCGCTTCTCGCGCACGGTCAGTGTGACCGTGATACACGCGGCCGGGTCGAGCCCGCGCGCTTTCGGGTCGGTGCGGTAGAGGTCGGTGTCGGCGGCGCCGCGGAAGGTCGCGACCCGGTCGATGAACTCGCGCACGCGGGCGGCGTCGGCGGGCAGCGGGTTGGGCGCCTGTTCGATCACCCAGCGCTCGCCGCGCTCGTCCGGGCTGGTCGCCCGCGGGTCGCCCGGCTTGCGCGTGAGCGCGAGCGCCGGCGCGCCGGGCCGCGTGACCGTGACCGCCTGAACGTCGTCGGGGCCGAACCGCGCGACCCGCGCCTCGGCCAGGTCGCCGGTCTTCACGAACATCGCGTCGAGCTTCTCCGCGGGCACGGTGAACAGTTGCGGGTTGCCCACGATCTGCGCGTACCGGAAGACCACCGGCACCTTCCGCGTCTCCGTGCGCGGCGGCACCCCCGGCGGGCCGGGGATCGTCACCTGTTCGTCGCGCTCGGCGGTCTTGGCGATCCCGCCGATCCGCACCGTCACCGTGCCGGCCTTTGTTGTCACGCTCACCGACTTTTTCGACACCTTCAGTTCATCGCGCGGGTCGGGCTGGATGATCTGCGTCGCGGGGATGAAGTCCTCGACCCACAAATCCGGCACTGCGGCGAGCACCTGCTGAAGCTTCGCCGGGTCGGGGCGCTCGCGCACCGGCGCGTCGATGGCCCAGGCGTCAGCGAGCCGGTCGGGCGGGACGGCCGGCTCGCTGGTCCGATCGACCGCGACCGGCGCGGGCGTCGGCCCGATCCGTTTCAGGGTGAACGTGCCGCTGGCCCACCACGGCGCCAGCCCGAACACCTTCGGGGCCTCGCCGGTAACGCGGATCTCGGTGACGCCCGCGCCGGGGAGCGTCACATTGGTTGGCGCCTCGCCCCCGCCGGCGAACTTCACCCGCTCGACGTCTGAAAAGAGTTGCCGCCGGCGGTAGGTCTCGGCCGGGCGCCGCAGGACCGGCATCACGTCCGGGCCGAGCTTGAGTACCTTGTCCGAGTCGTTGACGCGCACGAACGCCGCGCGGGTGAACGGGGCCTCGCCGGGCTTCAGGGCCGGTTCGCCGAACTTCAGCATGTACTGCTTGCCGCCGGCGTTCACCTTCACCGCGACCGGCTTCTGGGCGTCGGCGAGGCCGACCGGCGAGAGGTCGCCGTCGTTGGGCAACGGCACCGGCTGGAACCGCGTGCGCAGGTTGGCGAGCGTCGCGACCAGCTCCTCGACCTCGACGGTCCGCAGCGGCCAGTTGCCCGGCTGGGTCCAGCCGGTCGCGGTGCGATCCAGAACGAAGGAATCGCCGCCGATCGGACTCACTTCGATCCGGGTGATGCCGTCCGGGGTGAAGTCGGCTTCAAAGGCCGCGAGCGTCTGCGGGTCCGGCGGCGCGGTTTTGGGCGCGAGCGCCGGCACCCACGAATCGCCCTTCCACAGCCAGGCGCCGGCCGCGACTGCGAGAACGACGAGGACGGCGGTCGATTTCCAGTTCATCGCGGGGGTACCAACGGAGTGTTCAGGATCGCCGGTCCGTGTTTTCAGCCGCGGAGCGGCGACCGATGTTAGCCCAGGGTGAAGCGAGGCTCTGCGAGCGTAACCCTAGGTACGCGAATCCAACAACCACAAGCCCTGGAGGGGCGACAGAGCCGATTGCGAAGGTTTCTGTCGCCCCTCCGGGGCTTCATTACTCTTCGCACGCGTACCCAGGGTTGCGCCGCTGCGCGGCTCCACCCTGGGCTAACATCGGCCGCCCCTCCGGGGCTACAAAAATCATCACCGCATCCGGCGGCGCATCATGACGAGCAGCCCGACGTAAGCGACGAGCGCCGGCAGCCCCACGAGCGTGCCCAGTTGCCAGAGCACGCGCGTGCTGTCGGACATCGCGACGCGGGGGTAGCTCCAGGGCGCGTTCACGTCGGTCGCGGCGCGCGGGAGCCGGTCCTCGCGGCGCGTCAGCCAGTTGACCGTGTGCAGCAGCAACCGCTCCTCGGGCGGGTCGAGCTTCTGCGCGTTGAACATCGTGCCGCTGCCGAACACGACGGTCCGTTGCGTCGGGCGGTCGAGCCGGTCGGCCGCGAGCGTCAGCGCGACGGCGCCGAGGCCGTCGAGCCGCGTGAGGGCTGCCGCGGCGAACGCCTGGCGGTCGTACTCCTCGTTCACCCACGCGGCCGGGATCTTGTTCTCGATCGCCACCGCGACCGGCAGCGGCCCCTTCCGCTCCTCGTCGCGGGTGCCCTTCTTCGGGTCGTCCAGGGCGGTCGGGGTGTACTTCGGCACGCGCACCGGGCGCCCGGTGCGGTCGAGCTGCGGGTACGGCAAGAGCGTGTTCCAACTGTCGGAAGTCGTGAACGCAATCTCCGCGGCGAACGGTTGCTTCGCCTGCCAGCCGGGGGCCAGCGTGATCGGGCGCAGCGCGCGGAGCTTCAAATCGAGTGACTTCTCGCCCGTCCGGCCCGACAGCAGCAACGACGCCGCGATCGGGTTGGGCGCGACCGACTCGTAGCGTTCAGCGGGGTCGGCGAACAGCACCGGCGGCACTTCCGACGGACTTCCGCCAAACTGCCCGCCGCGGGTCAACGCTTGCGTCTCGCCTTCATAAAGGACGACCGTGCGGCCCAGTTCGACCCCGCGCTCGGAAAGCATCTTCTCGAACTCGTCGGCCGCGGTGGCGAACTCGGCCGCGAACCGCCGGTCGAACTCCTCCGGCGGCTCGCCCGGTTGCGGGTTCACCTGCGGGGTGATCGGCCCTAGACACGCCAGCACCGGCTTGCCCTGCTTCATGAACTCCTTCGCGACCTTCGCTTGTTCTTTGCTGAGCGCGTGCAACGACGCCTCCACGCCCGGCCCCTTCATCGCGTCCTCGGTGGTGTACCGCGGAACGATGAGCAGATCGACATCGGCCAGTTGTTGCGCGAACTTGGCGGCCACGTCGGACACGCGCCGGCCCTGGAGCGGGCGCTCGTCCTTCAGCGCCTCGGCCACCTTCTTCTCGGCCTCTTCCTTCTTCCGGGTGGCCTCGCGCAGTTCCTCCCGCGCGCGGGTCAGCCCCCGTTCGATCTGGGCGAGCAGCGCCGGTTCGCGGTCCTCGGTCAGGTTCCCGCGGATGAACCGCTGGTACGTCGCCTTGCGGGCGTCCCACGGTTTGCCGCGGACACTCTTCGCAAGGGCATCGATGATTTCGAGTTGCTGCACCTCGGCGCGGGACGACATCACCTCGCCCTCGGCGTCGTCGAGTTCGCCCTCCAGGCGCTCCAGTTTGCTCTCCTCGCGGGTGTCGGCGGCGGGCTTGAGGTCGGAGATTGACCGGGCGCTGGCCCACCCCTTCTTCAGCACGATATCGACGACATCGAACCCGTGGTCGGTGAGCGACTTCCGCAGCCCGGCGAGCGAGAACCGGTTCTTCGGGTCGTCGGCCGCGGTGGTGAGCAGTTCGTGGACGACGCACACCGCGACCTTCGGGCGCCGTTCCTGCACCGCGAGGATGCGCCGGGCGAACGTATCGGTGCCCTGCGGGATCAGCACGAGGTTGGCCCGAGTCTCGTCAGGGGTGTCGCTGGCGGTGCGGTCGAGTTGCAAAAACTCGCTAAACGCGAGCCGCTGCACCCGCTTGTTGGCGTGGAAGAAGATGCTGTTCTCCGGGGCCGCCTGGATCGCGGCCTTCAGTTCGGGCGCGTCCTTCGTGAGTGCCTCCAGTTCCCGCCGGTACTCGAACGCCTCCTTGTCCAGCACGACCACCTTGAACTGCGGGCCGAACTCGCGGAACTGATCGACCAGGTCGAGTACCTTCGCGGTGACGACCGCTTCGGTCGCTTTGGTGAACGAGTCGCGGGTGGGCATGAGCGGGCCGAAGTCGTGCGTCTGGTGGACGACGATGGTGGTCGGCGCGGTGCCGCGGAGCTTGGCGAGTTCGGCCGCGAGCGCGGGCGGGAGCGTGAACCGCTTGTCGCGGGTGGCGTCGTGGCGGGCGTAATGGGTGAACGAGTACAGGTTGACGATGACGAGTAGCGCGATCGCCGCGACCACGCCGGCGGTGGCGACGGTGCCCGCAACCGTGCGCCGACCGGACCCCAGGAACAGTCCCGTGAGGAGTTCAAACGCCAGAACGAGGACCGCGACCGCCAGGCCGCCGAGGGCCACGAGTGCGGCGCGCTGGACGAACTCTCCGCTGGCGCCCTGCCCGACCGCCTGAAGGCGCTCGACCGAGAACAGTTCCCAGAGTCCGTCGCGAAGCACGGCGTAGAGCAGGACCGCGCCGACCGCGCAGGCGACCAGCCCGGTCACGCCCAAAAACCGGACGAGGAACCGGAACCGGTTGCCCAGGGTCGTTCGCTGACGTGTATCGGCCATGAGGTTCTCTCGACTTCGTGGCGAACGGCCGGTGTCAGCCGGCCGGTGCGCCTCGTCGCCCGATGCGCACAAATGTCTAGTTAGCGGGTCGCGACGACACGTTGGCAATCTTTGGCAACCTTTGACGAAACACTGGAAAAACAAGGGTTTGGTCAAAGATTGCCACTGGCAATCTTTGGCAATCTTTGGCAACCTTTGGCAACCTTTCGATTTCCCAGGCCTTTTCGCAGATACTCGCACATCACTCAAACAACCACCCACTTGCCACGTGGCAAGTTTTCAACATTTGTATACATCGCACCGGACCGTTCGCCTCACCGCAACCGCCGCGCTTCGAGGCTCCGCACGGTCAGGAACAGGCAGCACAGGGTCACGGTCACGTACAGCACGATCGGGCGCGTGTCGATCACGCCGCGGGTGAAATCGCGCCGGAAGTGTTCCGGCACGCTCAGGTAGTAGATCACCGACGCCCCGAGCGTACCCGGGTCGAACCACCATCGCAGCATCGCCGGCAGCACGAACCCCAGCCCCAGGAGCAGCGACAGCATCCACGCGACGAGCTGACTCTTCACCCAGCTCGACACGAGCAGCCCCAGCGCCAGGAACATCGCCCCGGCCAGCACCACACCGAGGTACGACGCGAGCACCGGGCGCGGGTCGATGTTCGCGGTGATGTGGACGAGGTGCCGCTCGTCCTGCGTCGCGTGCAGGTAGCCGCCCGCGCCCGCGAGTCCCGCGCCCAACAGGCCGAACAGGATCACGATTCGGCCGTCCAGTTCGAACCAGAAGCCGAGCTTCGCGACGACGAGCAGAACCACCCCGACGACCAGCCCCGCGGAGTACGGGGTGACGTTCCCCTGCCACTCCGCGTGCAGGTCGGCCAGCACCGGCACGTAAACGAGTGTGGTCGCCCACAAGAGCAGGTAGAAGGCGAAACACGCGACGAACTTCGCGATCACCACCTGCCAGTCGCGAATGGGGGCGGTGAGGAGCGATTCGAGCGTCCCGGTGCCGCGTTCCTCGGCGATGAGCCGCGAGGTGATAATTCCGGTGACCGCGGGGAACAGCCCCCAGAACAGGACGCCCGCGACCAGCGCCGCCGGCGGGCTTTCGGCGCCGCCGAGCATCACCTGCATCGGGTACTCGACGCCCCGCGGCCCCTTCTCGGTCAACAGGCCGATCACGAGCCAGAACAACAGCCCGTTGAGCACGAGGAAACTGAACAGCGCGACGTAGCCGATCGGCCCCGTGAAGTACGCGGCGAACTCGCGGCGGATCAGGCTCAGTGTCGCTCGCATTCGCTCGCTCCGCAGTGGTTAGTGTTCGTGGTTAGTGCCAGTGAAAGATAGGAAGTCATGTGGCGCTGGTTTCTGTCTTTCACTGACCACTGGCCACTGACACTGACACTAAATCCCCTCTTGCCCCGTCAGCCGCACGAAGATGTCTTCCAGCGGCTGGTTCCCGTTCCGCTGGCGCACCGACGCGAGCGACCCCTCTTCGGCCACTTGACCCTGGTAGATCACGATCACCGAGTCGCACGTCGCCTCGACCTCGCTGAGGATGTGCGTGGACAGGAGCATCGTGTGAACCTTGCCCAGTTCGCGCATCAGCTTGCGGGTCTCGCGGATCTGGGCCGGGTCGAGGCCCGCGGTGGGTTCGTCGAGGATCAGCACCGGCGGGTCGGCCAGAAGCGCGTCGGCCAGCCCGACCCGCTGCCGGTAGCCCTTCGAGAGCGTGCCGATGATCTGCCGCCGCACATCGGTGAGCCAGCACCGCTCGGCAACGTAGCCGATTCGCTTCTTGCGCTCGGCCCGCGACAGCCCCTTGAGGCCGCCGCGGAACCAGAGGTATTCGTCTACCCGCATGTCGGTGTAGAGCGGGCAACTTTCGGGCATATAGCCGATGCGGCGCCGGGCCTCGATCGGATCCCAGAACACGTCTTTGCCGTCGATCTTGGCCCGGCCGGAGGTGGCGGTGAGGAACCCGGCGAGAATGCGCATGGTGGTCGATTTGCCGGCCCCGTTGGGGCCGAGGAACCCGACCACCTGGCCCTTCTCGACGGAGAACGACACGTCCCGCACGGCCGGGTATTCGCCGTAATACTTGGTGAGGTTCTTGACGTCGATCATGGGTGTGCGGCCCTGCCGGTCTTGTCGTGCCTGCCGACAGGTCCGGCAGTCCCGACGAGTGCGCGTGCGTCCGTCTGCTACACGGTTAAGGCGCGGTGCGGAACGCGGCAAGGGCGCGGGGCCGAGAGGTTACCGGGAAACGACGAAGCCCGCGACTGATCGCGGGCTTCGGGAGGGTTCGTCACGCGGCCGGCGGTTGGTCGCCGGTCGGCTTCGAATCATCGACGTAGAACGGCAAGTCTGGGTCGCGCTTCGCGAGCCGCCGGGCGGCACGCTCCCAAAACTCCTCCGAATCAAGCGGCCGGAATACACTTGTGAACTGAACGAGTACCGAATCCACGCACGATGTGTGGATCGCGCTTCTGCTTTCGTCGTCTCCGAGGTAATTCTTCGCTCATGTCACTTCCTCCGCAAGTCGGCAGCGCAACTTCGATGATATCCCTCGCGTAGTGACTCGGTGAACGAAACCGGGAGGCCGAAGCCTCCCGTTCCGTTGCTCACTCAGTCGCGGCGCCCGCGGTAGCCACCGCCTCCGCCTCCACCGCGCCCGCCGCGGCCACCTCCACCGCCCCCGCGATCGCCACGATCACCCCCGCGATCGCCACGATCACCGCCCCGATCACCGCGGTCACCGCGGTCACCCCGATCGCCGCCGCGGTCGCCCCGGTCGCGGTCACCGAACCCGCCGCCCCCACCGCCGCCTTCATCGCCCTCGCGCGGGGCCAGGAGCGCCTTGCGCGACAGCTTCACGCGGCCCTGGTCGTCGATCGCGATCACCTTCACCTGGATCTTGTCACCCACCTGCACCACGTCTTCCGGGCGCTGCACGTAGGTGGTGTCCAGTTCAGAGACGTGGCACAGCCCCTCACGGCCCGGGGCGATCTCCAGGAACGCGCCGAACTCCTTGAGCTTCACCACCGTGCCGTCGTAAATGGCGCCGATCTTCACGTCCGCGGTCAGTCCCTCCACCATCTTGCGGGCGGCTTCGACGCCGGCGGCATCAGAAGACGCGATCGACACCGTGCCGTCGTCCTCGATGTCGATCTTCGCGCCCGTTTCCTCCTGAATCGCGCGGATCATCTTCCCGCCGGGGCCAATGAGTTTGCCGATGAACTCCGGATTGATCTTCAGTTGGATCAGGCGCGGCGCGTACCCGCTGATGTCTTTTCGCGGCGCCGAGAGCGTCGAGAGCATCGTCTTGAGGATCTGCAACCGGCCTTCTTTCGCCTGCTCAAGCGCCCCGCGAACGATCGCCTCGTTCACGCCGTCCACCTTGATGTCGAGTTGAATGCCCGTCACGCCCTTCTGCGTGCCGGCGACCTTGAAGTCCATGTCGCCGTAGTGGTCCTCGTCGCCCTGGATGTCGGTCAGGAGCGTGAAGTTCTCCTTGTCCATCACGAGGCCGACCGAGATGCCCGCGACCGGGCGCTTGATCGGGACGCCGGCGTCCATGAGCGCCAGCGTCCCGCCACAGACGCTCGCCATGCTCGACGAGCCGTTGGACTCCAGAATCTCGGAGACGAGGCGGATCGTGTACGGGAACCGCGTCGGGGGCGGGATGACGGCCTTCAGTGACCGCTCGGCGAGCATCCCGTGGCCGATCTCGCGGCGCCCCGGGCCGCGGATCGGCTTGCACTCGCCGACCGAGTACGGCGGGAAGTTGTAGTCCAGGTAGAACTTCTTCGAGAACTCGTCCTGAAGGCCGTCCACCTTCTGCTCGTCGGCGACGGTGCCGAGCGTGGCGACGACCAGCGCTTGCGTCTCGCCGCGCTGAAAGACGGCGGTACCGTGCGTCCGGGGGAGTACCGCCACTTCGGCCGAGATGTGGCGCAGATCCTTCGGCGCGCGGCCGTCGATCCGGGTGCCGCCGAGCGTGATCTCGCGGAAGATGCGCTCGCGCATCACCCCCAGCGCCGATGACACTTGCGCCGCCGTGTACTTCGGCGCGGTCTCGCCCTCGGGCACGTAAACCTTCTTGATTTCGTCCTTGAACTCGTCGAGCGCGCTATTGCGGGCCTTCTTGCCCTTCGTCAGGTACTTCTCGCGGTAGGTCGAACCGTACTTGGAATACAACTCCTCCGCGAGCGGGTTCTCCGGCGACGCCGGCGGAAGTACCTTCGCTTCGAGACCGGCCTCGGTGCGCAGGCGCTCGATCGCGTCGATGATGGTGGCGCACTGCTTGTGCGCTTCCATGATCGCGTCGCCCATCTCGTTTTCGGGGATCTCGCGGGCGAACCCCTCGATCATGCACACCGCGTCCCGCGTCGCCGCGACGATCAGGTCGAGGTCGCTCTCTTCCATCTCCGTGGAGGTCGGCAGGACGATGATCTGACCGTTCACGCGCCCCAACCGCACGCCGCCGTAGGGCTTCAGGAACGGGATGTGCGAGACGTGCAGCGCGGCGCTGGCCCCGATGAGGGCGAGCATGTCGGGGTCGTTCTCCTTGTCGGCGGAGAAGACCGTGCAGTGAATCTGAACTTCGTTGTAATAATCGGTGGGGAACAGCGGGCGGGAAGGGCGGTCGATGAGGCGTGAGGTGAGCGTTTCTTTGGTGCTGGGTCGTGTCTCGCGCTTGATGAACCCGCCGGGGAACTTGCCCGCGGCGTAGGTGCGTTCGCGGTACTCGACTTGTAGCGGGAAGAAGTCGCGCCCGGGGATCGGGTTCCCCTCGACCACAGCGCACAACACGGATGTGTCGCCGTAGGTGACGAGTACGGCCCCGTGGGCCTGTTTGGCGAGTCTTCCGGTTTCGAGAACGAGGGTACGACCGCCGAGTTGACACTCGACGCGAGCGGGATTGACCGGCACGGAGGTGATCCTTTCCGTTTTGCCGGCAGTCGTGGGACGCAGAGTCACAAGTCAGTAAGTCTGCAAGTCGCAAGTCGGAGGCAACGGCCTTGCGACTTGTGACTTGTGGACCTGTGACGGACGAGGCTACTTGCGGAGTCCGAGCTTGCCGATGACCGCGAGGTACTTGTCGCGGTCGGTCTGGCGCAGGTACTTGAGCAGGTCGGCGCGCTGGCTGACCAGCTTCAGCAGCCCGCGGCGGCTGGAGAAGTCCTTCTTGTGCGCCCGCATGTGCTCGGTGAGGGAGTTGATCCGCTTCGTGAGCAGCGCGATCTGCACCTCGGGCGACCCGGTGTCCGCATTGTCCCGGCGGAACTGCGTGATGAGTTCGGACTTCTCTTCCTTCGTGATCGACATCGTCCGTCTCCGCTGACCCCGCCGCGTCGCACTCCTGCCATTCAGTTACGAAACGACGTTAGTTACACACACTTTTAGAGGATTTACGCAATGTACCGCCCCCCGACCAGATGACAAGAGGGGAAAAATGCTCGCGGCGGTGCGTCGGGGGGGCAACCCTCTTCCGCGCCGGGTAGGCCGGCGACGCGCTGAACCACCGGCATCAGGTCGTTCAGTTCTTCGATCCGCAGCATTCGGATGTCCCGCACCGACGCCGCGAACCACGGGAGTTGCGTGGTCAGGTCGATCACGGCGACCATGACCGTCGCGGCGGTGACGGCCGGACCGCCGAAGTACACGCTGCCTTGTTGCCACTGGAACTGGTGGCGCTCCAGAACGCGCCGGATCTCCAGGAAGGCGTTGTAGGGGTCACCGTAGTGAACCCGGAGTTGTTCGATGTCCATGTCGAGGACGATGGCGTACACGGTTCCCCCCGCTTGAACGAGGCCGGGAGGCCGTGACGGAGCGAACTCGAACGGACGTCTCGCGTCGCGGCCAGTGTCATTCGCGAACCTCCACCGGGTCGAACCACTACCGTATCCCAAGCCCGAAGACGATCGCTCCCAGGCCGAGCAGCGCCAGCACCCCGGACCAGAACATCACTGAGCCTCGCTCGAATCGACCGGTGACCCGCCGCAGCGGGAACGGGAGCGGGCCGTCCCAGAACGGATCCACCGTGGCCTGCCAACTCCACAGGGAGGCGGGCGGAAGGATGAACTGGTACACCGCCCCTTGTCCGCGCCCGATCAACCGCCACCAGACCACTCCCAGGCGGATCAGGACCGCGTCCTCGATCTCGGCGTACGGGAGCCGCCAATTGCCGAACACCAGATCGGAGTCGGTCAGCACCAGGTCGGCCCATCGAGCTAGCCCCCAGTTGAGCGACAAGCGGACCCGATCACCTTCTCGGGTCGTGCCCCGCACCCGGCAGCGAAAGAGTACGTCGTCCATCCGAGCCTCCACTGAAGGCCGAACTTGTGATTAGCCTGATCGATGTTGTGCGTTAGGGTTGACCAGTCAGTTTAACGTGGCTCATAACGCGTGTCGATCCTCGCGGCGCGGGCGTTCTTGTTGGGTCCGCCGGGACGGCCGGTGCGTCGGCAGGCGCTCGGCAATCTCGTAGGCCGCCAGCGGGAAGAGCCAACTGATCCAGGCCGCGACGACGTACGCGCCCTCGGGACTCGGCACCCCGATTAGCCCCGCGGCGCCCGAAATCAGCCGCAGGACCACCGCCGAGCAGATTAACACGTAGGAGCGGAGCATCCAACGCCGGTGCCGGTCGTAGCGTCGTCGGCGGGCGTACACGACGCCGGCGATCGCACAGCCCGCGGTTGCGACAGACAGCAACAGGAAGCTCAATCCCGCCGGCCAGCCGCCGAAGGCGTGCCGCGACATCACCCCGCCGCTCGGCAAGACGAACAGCAGCAACACACTCACCTGAACTCGGCCCAACACGCGGTGCAAGCCATCGTGACGACGGCGAACACGTTCGCTCAGGAGGATCAGCCCGTTGAGCAGCACCACCGGGCCGGAAAAGATGTGGACGTAGAACGCCACCTGATAGGAGCCGACGAACGTAAGCTCGCGGCCCTGGAGGAACAGCGAATCGAAGTTGGGTGGGAAGTAATCGGGGTAGTTCGCCAAAATCGCGGCCAGCACCCGCAGTATCAACACGACCGCGAGCCAGCGCAGAACCGTCGTTAGGATTCGGTACCTCACCGCGGCGCTCAATCCAGGTTCACCGGTTCACCGCCGGCGATGGTGATCGCGGCGGCCAGTTTCTTTGAATCAATCGAGGAGGTGATGAACCGAACCGATCCGTCGGCCATTGCGGCGTGCGTCCCGCCAGCGTGCCCGCCGAACGGCCGGTTTTCGCCGAACAGCGGCCCGTCGGCAGGGTCAAACTCGCGCAGGGTCGAGGCGCCGCCGCGGGCCCACGGCCCGAGACCGGATCGCGTTTCCATCAGGGTGATCGTGTTGGAGGTTCCGTCCGTGATCGTCGCGAACGAGGTCGGGCGGTCGTAGCCCATGAAGCCGTTACCGACCGCGCCGGCCGGCTGCCCGGCGGCGCCGGGGCCGATTCCGGCCATCGCGACGTAGTGCGTCACGCCGGTGAGCCAGATGCGGCGCGGGTAGGGGTTGGCGCGTTCGTCGTCGCCCGCCCCCGCTTCGATCGACGCGGGGCAAAGGAACGTCTTGATCCGGGTCTCGGCGACCGTGAGATTGCCCGCATATCCCTTCTCAACATCGAATTGCTTGTACAAGTTGTCCTGTTCCAGGTACGGCAACAGCGCGACCATCCAACTCAGCCGCTTCTCGGGTGTTGTCCCCGGACCGAAGCAGCCCGACGGGAACCGGCCGGCGGGCGCGTCCGCGTCACCCGTCGACGGCGGCGCGGCCGGGCGGCCGTTTGACTCGAAGTTGTGCAACCCCAGCATCAGTGTCCGGAGGTTGTTCCGACACTGCGTGTGTGCGGCGACCTCGCGCACGCGCCGGGTCGCCGGGAGCAGAAGCCCGACCAGGACGGCAATGATGGCGACGACGACCAGAACTTCGATCAGGCTCATTCCGCCGCGCGATGACCGGTTCACGGTTGGCCCTCGGAGCGGGACCGAACGAGGTGTATGTGTTGATCTTACCCGAAGGATCGGCGCGTGTCAGCGAACTCTCACGACCGGGCACCCTTCTCGTACCAAATCCAGTAATTTCTAGTTCCAGGTTTCAGAAGTTCCCGGTTGCACCCAGCCGATTGTGGCCGGTTGCCTTCAACTTGGAACCCGGAACTGGAAACTACTGAAATCGTGAAATCACCAATGACCCAGGTCGAACACTTCCGGGTAACAGACGGGCCACTGACCCCGGCGCCGAACGTCTCCTACAAAAACCCGCATGCCTATTCGCACCGTCATCTTCGACTTCGGTAACGTGATCGCCTTTTTTGACCACGGACGCGCCGTCAAGCGGCTCGCGGCTCACACCGACATGCCCGCGGTCGAACTCGCGCTCGTTCTGTACGGCGGGACGATCGAGGACGCCTACGAGCGCGGGGCCATCGACACCGCGGAGTACGTCCGCGAGGGGAAGCTCAACGGCCGGCTCACCTGTTCGGACAGCGAGTTCCTCGCGGCGTTTGCCGACATCTTCTGGCGCAACGACGAGGTGTGCGACCTCATCCCGCGGTTGAAGCCGAACTACCGCGTCGTGCTGGCGAGCAACACCACGCGGGCGCACTTCGACGCCTACCGCGTGCAGTTCGCGGACACGCTCCGCCACTTCGACCACCTGGGCACGTCGTTCGAGGCCCGCGCAAGAAAGCCGGAGCCGGCGTTCTGTGCGTACATTCAACGGTTCGTGAACGCCGAACCGCACGAGTGCCTTTTCGTGGACGATTTGCCGACGAACATCGAGGCTGCCGAGAAGTTCGGTTGGAAGGGCGTGGTGTATCGAGCCGGCGGCACGCTGGCCGACAAACTGCGGGCGGCCGGCGTGGAGGTCGGGTAAGTGAGTTGGTAGAACGATAGGAGGTGCCCACAGAGGAACGCGATGAGTACGGACATTCTGCAACAGGCCGATCCGGACGTGTTTGCGGCGATCGCCGGCGAGCGCAAGCGGCAGCAGTTCGGGCTGGAGATGATCGCCAGCGAGAACTACACCTCGCCGGCGGTGATGGCCGCGCAGGGGTCGTGCCTGACGAACAAGTACGCCGAGGGCTATCCCGGGAAGCGGTACTACGGCGGGTGCGAGTTCGTCGATGTCGCCGAGAAGCTCGCCATCGACCGCGTCAAGCAGCTCTTCGGCGCCGAACACGCCAACGTTCAGCCGCACTCCGGCGCACAGGCGAACATGGCGGTGTTCCTCGCGGCGCTGTACCCCGGCGACACGATCCTCGGTCTCGACCTCGCGCACGGCGGGCACCTCACGCACGGGATGCGCCTGAACTTCTCGGGAAAGTATTTCCAGGTCGTCAGTTACGGCGTGCGACGTGAAGATCACCGCATCGACTTCGACGACCTTGCGAAGAAGGCCCGCGAGCACAAACCGCGGCTCGTCATCGCCGGGGCCAGCGCCTACCCGCGGTTCTTCGACTTCGCGAAGTTCGCGGAAATCTGCAAGGAAGTCGGGGCGCTGCTGCTGGTCGATATGGCGCACATCGCGGGCTTGGTCGCGGCGAAGGTTCACCCCGATCCGGTCCCGCACGCGGAGTTCGTGACGAGTACGGCACACAAGACGCTCCGCGGGCCGCGCAGCGGCTTCATTCTGTGCCGCAAGAGCGCGGTACCGGACAGCTTCCTTTCAGAAGAGGAACGCGGGCGGAAGGAACCGCCGACCTGGGACAAGCGGATCGACTCCGCGGTGTTCCCCGGCGTGCAGGGCGGCCCGCTCATGCACGTCGTTGCGGCGAAAGCGGTCGCGTTCGGCGAGGCGCTGCAACCGTCGTTCAAGCAGTACGCGGCGCAAGTGATTGCCAACGCGAAGGTTCTGGCCGAAGACCTGAGGGCCGCGGGGTTCCCGATCGTCTCCGGCGGCACCGACAACCACCTGATGCTGGTCGATGTGACCGCGAAGGGCGTGACCGGAAAACAGGCGGAACACGCTTTGGACTCCGCGGGTATTACAGTTAACAAGAACATGATCCCGTTCGACCCGCGGAAGCCGCTGGACCCGTCGGGCATTCGGATCGGAACTCCCGCACTCACCACCCGCGGGATGAAGGAAGCCGAAATGCGGCAGATCGCGCGCTGGATTACTGACGTGCTGACACACCCCGGCGACGCGGCCGTGACGGAGCGCGTGAAGGGCGGCGTGGTCGAGCTGTGCAAGCAGTACCCGGCGCCGGCGGAAGGGTAAGTTTCGTTCGTAGTGACCCGCTTCAGCGGGTCTCGCCGCGCAGCGGCGCCCGGGCGTTAGCGGAACTTCCGAATCGCTGTGGGACGCGGGGAGGCTGCGCCTCCCGACCCGCTGAAGCGGGTCACTACAAACACTCCACGTGAGGACCGACCGACACCGTGAACGCGCTGGTGCTTTTCATCTGTTGCTTCTTTGTCCTGATGATGGTGCCGGTGGCGCTGTTCCTCCTCACGTTCATCTACCGCTGGTCGTGTGCGCTCTGCGGGCTGCCCAAGCCCACCGTCCTCGTCGCCTCCGGGATCATGTTCGTCGCGTGGCTGTCGCTGGTGATGGCCATCGGGGTGCTGCGGGTCGTCGTCTTCGAGGCGTATTCCGCCGCCGGGCTGCCACAGTGGGAAGCGCGGATCATCGTGTTTCTGCTCGCGCTGCCGATCGACCTGCTCATCTCCGCGGGCATCGAGTCGGGCCTCATGGGCGTGCGGTTTGGCAAGGGCGTGGAGATGTGGTACACGCAGCGGCTGATCCAGCTCTCCATCATCGCCGCGATCGGGTTCGTCGTCGCCCTCGTCGTACTCGCCCGGCAACTGGCGTGATGACCCGCTTCTTCGCAACGTGTGCCCGCGGACTGGAACCGGTCCTCGCCGGCGAACTGACCGCCCTCGGCGCTTCCGATGTGGAGCCGGGGCGCGGCGGGGTCACGTTCCGCGGCGAACCGGCACTGCTCTACCGCGCCTGTCTGTGGCTCCGCACGGCCGTGCGCGTCCTGCGCCCGATCCACGAGTTTGACGCGCACTCGCCGGACGAACTGTACGACGCGGTGCGCTCCGTCAACTGGTCGGAGTGGATGACGCCCGACCAGACGCTCGCGGTCGATTGCAACGTACGCGATTCGGCCATCACGCACTCGCAGTTCGCGGCGCGGCGGGTGAAGGACGGCATCTGCGACCAGTTCCGCGACCGCACCGGTCGAAGGCCCAGCGTCGATCCCGAACAGCCGATGATCGGGTTGAACCTGCACGTCTCGAAGAACCACGCGATCCTGAGCCTCGATAGCTCCTGGAGTTCGCTCCACAAGCGCGGCTACCGGCCGATTCAAACGATCGCCCCGCTGAACGAAGCGCTCGCCGCGGGGTTGCTCCTGCGCGCCGGCTATACCGGGGCAGTTCCGCTGGTCGATCCGCTGTGCGGGTCCGGCACCTTCTGCATTGAGGCCGCGTGGATCGCGCTGAACCGCCCGCCGGGGCTGACGCGGAAGTGGTTCGCGTTCCAGGGCTGGCCCGACTTCGACCGGCCGCTGTGGAACGCGATCCGCGACGCCGCCCGCGCCGCCGTTCGCAAGGAGTTGCCCGCGCCGATCGTGGGTTCTGATGTCAGGCAAGATGTGATCGACTTCGCCCGCACCAACGCCCGCGCCGCCGGCGTCGGCCACCTGATGAAGTTCGACAAACTCGACGTGAAGGACGCGCGCCCGCCGGGAGAAATGCCCGGGCTGCTGATCTGTAACCCGCCCTACGGCGAGCGGATCGGCGAGGAGAAGGAACTGATCGGCCTCTACCAGCGAATCGGGCGGGTCGCGGCGGAGCACTGGCCCGGGTGGCGGCTGTTCGTGTTCACCAGCAACTCGATGCTCGCTAAAAAGGTCGGGCGGAAAGTAGTGCAGAAGGCGCCGTTCTTCAACGGTTCGCTGGAGTGCTTCCTGTGGGAGTTCCAGTGAACGCTCGCGGCGGTGTGAATTTGGCATTGACGTAACTCCTGGGCGTTTCGGAGAACGGGGAAGACTTTGCCGTCGGTAACGGTCGCCCTGCTCGCATCGCTCCCTCAGATTTTCCTTCGCTTCGCTCGCCGTGTTCGGGTCGGTCGATCATACCGAGTGCGCAAGGTCGCGCCCGCCCGTGCAGGAGGCACCATGTCCGCCGACACCGTCACGCCACCGCCGGTCAATCCGCCCGCCCAACCCGCCGCGACTACTGCCCCGACTCCCGCACCCAAATCGCGCCGCTGGCGGTGGCTCAAGCGGCTGCTCCCGCTCGTCACGCTCCTGTCGCTGGCCGTGTGGTTCGCGCCGGTGGTGGTCGCGAAGACCGAACTCCGCAACCGGTTCGCGCGGCAGGCACTTGCGGACGTGCGCGGGTCGGTCCACGTCGGCAGCGCGTCGCTCGGCTGGCTCTCGCCGGTCGAGTTGTGCGATGTCACCGTCACGGACGCCGCCGGGCGCCCGATCGTCAGCGTGCCGAAGGTCACGTCGCAAAAGACCCTGTTCACGCTCGCCCGCGATCCCGCCGACCCAGGCGAGTTCACGCTCGAAAACCCGACGATCGCGGTCGTGTGCGAGAAGGACACCACCAACCTCGAAACGGCGTTCGCGGAGTACCTCAAGGACGACGGCAAGTCGCCCGCGGCGACGCGAACGTCGGTCGCAGTCCGCGTGACGGGCGGGACGCTGACCCTCACCGACGAACACGGCACCAAAAGCATCGAAGCCATCATCGCAGCGGTCAACGTGCCCGCGAGCCGCGCCGAACCGATCACGGTGAAGCTCACCGCCGCGACGGGCAAGCTCGATGCGGAGCTTTCGCTCGGCGCATCGAGTTCGGCGAAGGTTGTTACGGTCGGGCTACCGCTCGACACGTTCGCACCGCTCCTCAAGCGTGCCGACCCGACGTTGACGCTCGCCGGCGCGGTCAGCACCGATCTCAAGGTGACGTGGGGCAAGGACGCGAGCGGGCGCCTGGCGGTTTCGGCGAGCGGCGCCGTCGGCGCGAAGCAGCTCGCGGTCGGCGGGCCGCGGTTGAGCGGCGACACGCTCCGGCTCGATTCGGCCGAACTGCCGCTCGATGTCGAACTCGCGGGCCGCACGTTGCGGGTGCGGAAGTTCGATCTGACGTGCGATGTCGGCACGCTTACGGTCGCGGGTACATTCGATCCGGATGAGGCGCCGGAAAAGGCGCTCTCGCGCGCCGGGATCGTGGTCGGCGCGGATGTCGAACTCGCGAGGCTCGCGGCCAAGCTGCCGAAGTTGCTCCGCCTCAAGGACGGCACCGAACTGCGCGAGGGCAAGCTCAAGATCGACCTCGCGAGCAAGACCGACGGCGCCGGGGTCGTGTGGGACGGGAAGGTGCGCACGTCGGCGATCAAGGGCGTTCGCGACGGCAAGCCGCTCGCGTGGGACGAACCGCTGAACGTCGAGTTCCTCGGTCGATACACCGCGGGCGAACTGCCGACCTTCGACAAGCTGATTTGCACGTCGGACTTCCTCGCGGTGAACGCGCGGACCACGCCAGACACGGTGCAAGCCGCCGCAACGGTATACCTGCACCAACTCGGGGCACGGCTCGCGGAGTTCATCGACCTCGGCGGCGTCACGCTCGGCGGCGAGGCGACCGCGCAGGTCGTCGGCCGGCGCGAACCCGATGGCGTGTTTCGGGTCGTCGGGAACGTGAAGTTGACCGACTTCGCGTTCACCGACCGCGCCGGCAAGGGGCTGAAGGAGCCGGCGCTCACGCTCCAGCTTGTGGCCACCGGCAAGGCGCCCGCGAACGGGCCGTTCCAGCTCGCCACCGCGACCATCGCTCTCGTCGCAAACGGCGACGAGTTGCACCTGTCGCTGCTCGAACCGGTCGCGGACGTGCGGCAGCTTTCAACCGGCGCGGTTGACCTGCGTATTAGTGGCGACATCGCACGGTGGAGGTCGCGCGCCGGTTCGTTCGTGACGATCCCAGCCTACCAGATGAGCGGGTCAGTCGTCGCGAGCGGCAAGGCCAAGCTCACCACCGATCGCGTGACCGTCGATCGGCTCACCGTCGGCCTGACGAACGTCAAGTTCCGCGGCGCGGGCATCGTCCTCGACGAGCCGACCATGAACGCGGTCGGCGATTTCGTTCTGACTCGTGCGACCTCCTCCGCGAGTATCACCAAACTGACGCTCAACTCCGCGCCGCTCTCGGTGACGGGCGGCACGCTCACGTTCGAGCCGCAACCGAACGGCGAGGTGTTCGTGAGCGGCAACGGGCCGTGCGTCGCCGATCTGAACCGGCTCGGCGCGGTGGTCAAGATCTACGCCGACCCGCGCGGGCCGGACGCGCTGCACGGGCGCGGGGTCGGCCCGCTCCGGTTCCGCTACGCCGGCGATGTCACCTCCTTCGGCGGCACGCTCGATGTCACGAACTTCGCCTACGGCCCGAAAGACAAGCCGGTGTGGGCCGAACCGGCGCTGAAGCTCGAAGCCGACGGCGACTACCGCGACTCGACCGATTCCGTCACGCTCGCGGTCGCGAAGGTGGCGCGGCCGGGGCTGGACCTCGACGCCAAAGGTTCGGTCGGCAAGGTCACGACCACGCAGGATGTCAACTTCACCGGCAGCGTTCGGTACGACTGGGCGAAGCTGACGCCGATGGTGCGCGAACTGGTCGGCGCGAGCTTCACCGCGACCGGCACCGGCACGCGAACGATCGCCGTGAACGGCCAACTGGGCGCCGTGACCGTTGCGGCCGCGCCTCCGAAGGCCGGGCCGGTCGATCTGAAAGCGCCCGGCGCGCCAAAAGCGGCTCCGCCAGCGCCCAGCATCTTCGCAGCCGTGAACGGCGAGGCCGCGATCGGCTGGGACTCGATCAAGGCCTACGGCTTCGAGGTCGGCGCCGGCGAGTTGAAGGGCGTAATGAAGCGCGGGACCGTGACGGTATCACCCATCAACGCGACCTTCGGCGGCGGCAAGGTCGCGCTCACCCCGACACTGAAGCTCGACCCCGCGCCTGGCGAGGTCACGCTCGCGAAGTCGCAAATCGTGGACCGTACGAAGCTCACCCCGCAGGCGACCGCCGGCGCGCTGGGGTACGCGCTTCCCGTGATCGCCAACTCCGCGCAGGCCGAGGGCGAATTCTCCGCCGGGATCGACGAGGGCAACCGGTTCCCGCTCGGCGACCTCACCCGGTCGAACTTCCGCGGGCTGATCCTCATTCACAAGGCGACCGTCGGCGCCGGGCCGGTGGTCGCGGAGGTTGCGAAGCTGCTCGGCGCGAAGAACACCACGATGACGCTCGCGACCGACACCGTCGTCCCGGTGCAGGTCGCCAACGGGCGCGTTCACCACCAGAACTTCGCGATCAACCTCGCGGGCACGCCGATCCGCACGAGCGGGTCCGTCGGGTTCGATAACACGCTCGATCTCCTGGTCGAGGTTCCGCTCCCGAAGGATCTGCCGGCGCTGAAGAACAACCCGGTGCTCGTGAAGGCGGTCGCCGGGAAGACGGTGAAGATCCCGGTTCGCGGAACGCTCGCGCAGCCGGCGCTCGACCCGAAGACGTTCGAGCAGGCGGTGATCGAACTGGCCCGCGAGGCCGCGAAGGACGCGGGAAAGGATCTGATCGAGGGCGAACTGAAGAAGCTGTTCCCCGGGATGCCGGCCCCAGGCGCGAACCCGGTGCCGAAGTTGCCGTTCCCGCTACCGGGCGGAAAGAAGCCGTAACGTTCGGGGGGCAAGGTCGCGCCGGAAGTTGGCCGTCTTGAGTTGAAGGCGGCCAATTGGCCGCCTTGAGAAAAGTGCGTTTTCCTAGGGCTTTTCGCTCAAGGCGGCCAAGGCGGCCAACTCGGCCACGTGGCCGCCTTGGCGACATTGTGACACATTTCACGAGCCGGAGGTGGAGCCTCACCTCGGCTTGTTCGCCCGACGGCCCTCGCTATACCTCCGCGCCGAACCACTCTACGGCCCGGAGGTGTTATGCGGCTCCACACAATGGTCGCGATCGCGGTTACGGTCTGCGCGCTGCCGGCCCTCGCCGGCGAACCGCCCGTCGCGCCGGCCCCGCACGCGGCGCCGGCTCGCATCACGAAGGTGTACAGCGTTTCGGACATCATCAACCCCGCAGACGAGAAGCAGGGCGACCAACTGGCGAAAGTCGTCACGACGGTGGTTCGCCCGTACTCGTGGCAAGTGAGGGACGGGCGCGGAACCGCCGAGTTTTTCGAGATCGGGTGCGCCCTCGTCGTGGCGAACACCCCGGACGTGTTGCGCGAGGTCGGTGACCTGCTCGAAGGTTTCCGCCGACTTCAGGCCGCTTCACCCGTCGCGCTGGGGCCGGACGATCTGCTCCGCGCCCTTTGCGCTGTTCCGAAAAGTGTGCCCGTCGCGCCGGCCCCGCACGCGGCGCAGCAATCGACGGTCGTCAAACTGAGGAACGTCGCCGCCGCGGACGCGGCGCACGCGCTCAGCGCCTTCCTGAAACCGCAGAACCGGGACGCGCGGGTCGCCGCCGAACCGGTTTCCAACTGCGTGCTGGTCTCCGCAGAACCGGCCCTGACGAAGCAACTGCTCGACATCCTCGCCGCGCTCGACAAGGAGCCGACGCAGATCGTGATCTGCGCGACGGTGCTGGAAGTGCCGGACAAGTTCGTGGAGGAGAGCGGGCTGAACGTCGGGGCCAAGCCCGGCACGACGACCTGGACCCTCAGCGCGCGCGAAGTGCACATGTTCACCAATTTCATCCGCCTGGCGAAGGCGCGCGGCGACGAATGCGACGTGCTGTCGCGCCCGCAGATCCAGGTGACCGATAACCAGACCGGGCACGTGCGGGTCGGGCAAGACGTCCCGGTCGCCGTGGGCGACGGGAAGACCCAGTTCGTGGCGACCGGCGTCACGTTCCGGGCGACCCCGCGGGTGACGCCCGACGGTCGGGTGCTGCTCCGTACCGAATTCCAGCTCACCGAACAGGCTCCGGGGACGGTTACCGTGGCCGGCCAGCCCGTCCCGGTCTTCAACACGCAGTCGGTTCAGATGACCGCCGAGTTGAAGGCGGGTGAGACGGTCGCCTTCCGCGTCGGGAAGGCGCTCGTCCTCGTCACGCCGACCGTGATCGCGCCGGCGAAGTAATTGCGCATCGACGGTCGTGCGGTCCTGTCTTCAGCCGCGGAGCGGCGACCGATGGTAGCCCGGGGTGGAGCGCCGGCCGAAGACCCCGCAACCCCGGGTACGCGGACCGAAGAAACCTCAAGCCCCGGAGGGGCGACAGAGCCGACCGCAAAGGTTCTGTCGCCCCTTGTATGTTTCGTAAACCGAAGAGTGGTGGGGTAGTCGGAGCGGGCTGTATAGGGCGATCCTCTGGGCGGTCCGTTCCAACGAACCGATCCGGCAGTTCTACCAGAAGCTGCGGAAGGCCGGTAAGGCGGTGAAGGTCGCTCAGGTGGCCGCGATGCGTAAGCTCCTGACGATCCTCAACGCCATGATCCGCGACAACCGCACCTGGGATCCGAAGGTCGCCCTCGCCACATAATTGCTTGTTTTCCCCTTGACCACAAACACAGGCGCTCCGGGGCTGGAAACAGACCCCGCACATGAACATACTCGCATCGGGAGACACCGCGTAACCCCGCCGACAGCGTCGGGCAAGTCGTTGAGTCTCGCGGGCGCGCGGGTACAATGCGGCTCGCCCGCATCACCCGGAGGTCCGATGAGTATCTGGCGCTGGGCCGAGTGGCTGGACCCGGTGCCGGAACGCGCCCGCGTCACGCTCGGCGAGGGGAACACGCCGCTCGTGCGGTCCCGCCGGATCGGGCCGGCCGCCGGGCTGCGGAACCTCTACCTCAAACTCGACTTCGCAACGCCCACCGGTTCCTACAAGGACCGCTTCGCCGCCGCGGCGGTGTCGCACATGGTCGCCGTGGGGCAGACGCGGTGCGTGGCGACTTCCAGCGGCAACACCGGCTCGGCGCTCGCCGCGTACTGCGCCGCCGCGGGCCTCGCGTGTCACGTCGCGATCGTCGAAACCGCGCCGGAGGGCAAACTTCAGCAGATGCTCGCCTACGGGGCGAAGCTCTACCGCGTCCGCGGGTTCGGGATCGATCCGGCCATCAGCACGCGGGTAATGGACACCGTGCGCCGGCTCGGTTCGCAGCCGGGGTCGGCGATGCAGATCAGCGCGTACGCCCGCAGCCCGCTGGGCATGTCCGGCGTGAAGACGCTCAGTTACGAGATCGCGGAGCAGCTCGGCGGGCCGATCGGGCACGTGTTCGTTCCCGCGGGCGGGGGCGGAATGGTCGTCGCGGTCGCGCGCGGGTTCGGCGATCTCGTGCGCGCAGGGAAGCTCGCCCGCGGGCCGCGGGTGGAGGTCGTCCAGCCCGCGGGCAACGACACGATCGCCACCCCGCTCCGCACCGGCACCGAACCGCGTGAGGTGACTTGTACCACGCGCGTCAGTGGGCTTCAGGTGCCGACGATTCTCGACGCCGTACCGGCAATTGAAGCGGCCCGCGATTCCGGCGGAACCGGGCACGTCGTCACCGACGAAGCGGTGTGGGAAACGCAGGCGCGATTGGCGCGACTCGAAGGCATCTTCTGCGAACCGGCCGCCGCGACCGCGCTCGCCGGGGCGCTCGAGGCGGCCCGCGAGGGGCTCATCGAACCCGACGCGCCCGTCGTGTGCTGCGTGACAGGTTCGGGATTCAAAGACCCGCCGGCGGTGCAGCGGATGCTCGAAGGGGCGGCGTGCCCGCTGATCGAGTGCGCGGAGTTCGAGGGCAGTTTCTGATTGCGAGCGGGAAATGGGAAAGGTTCACCGCGTGCTGGTGGTTGGGGTCGGGTCGATCGGCGAGCGCCACGTCCGGTGCTTCGCTGCGACCGGGCGCGCCCAGCTCTCCATCTGCGAAGTGAACGCCGAGTTGCGGCGCGCGGTCGCCGAGCGATATTCGCTCGAAGCGGCGTTCGACGAACTCGAAAGCGCCCTCGCGGCCGGTCCCGAGGTCGTGGTGATCGGCACCCCGGCGCACCTGCACGTGCCGATGGCGCGCGCCGCGGTGCAAGCCGGGACGCACGTTCTCACCGAGAAACCGCTCAGCACGCGGTTCGACGGCGTGACCGAGCTGCTCTGCGAAGTCGAGGCGCGGCGGATCCGCGCCGGCGTGGCCTACGTCTACCGGGCGCACCCGGCGCTCGCCGCGATGCGCGAGGCGATCCGCTCCGGGCGGTTCGGCGAGCCGGTGCAGGTCGTCGCGACGTGCGGTCAACACTTCCCGCTATACCGCCCGGCATACCGCACCATCTACTACAACGACCGGGCGACCGGCGGCGGCGCGGTCCAGGACGCGCTCACGCACGTCATCAACGCGGCCGAGTGGCTCGTCGGCCCGGTCACGCGGCTCGCCGCGGACGTCGGTCATCAGGTACTTGAGGGCGTGAGTGTCGAGGACACCGCACACGTGCTGACGCGGCACGGGAGCGTGATGGGTTGCTTCAGCCTGAACCAGCATCAAGCTCCGAACGAGACGACGCTGACAGTGGCGTGCGCGCGCGGCACGGCGCGGTTCGAGTTTCACGAGTGTCGCTGGCGGTGGGCGACCGAGCCGGGCGCCCCGTGGACCGACGAACCGTTCCCGCCGCTCGAACGCGATGCCCTCTTCGTGCGGCAAGCCGGTGCCTTCCTCGACGCGGTCGAAGGGAAGGCGGAAATCCTCTGCACGCTTGCAGAAGGGCGACAAACACTGGCCGTGAACTTGGCGATCCTGCGGGCCGCCGAACGCGGTTCGTGGGAAACGATTACCGACAATCCGTGAGGTTCCGATGCGCGGACTCGCTCTGCTCGCTCTGCTCGCCGCTCCGGTCCCGGTTCGCGCGGACCCGACCCCGCTTACGCCGGCGATCCGCGAGCGGTGTGAGCAGATCCTGCGCGACGGGCTGAAGTCGGACGAGTTCTGGCCCGCGATGCACGCGGCCGAGGCGCTCACCCTCGCGGGGCACGGCCAGGACGTACTGACCGCGCTCGCGAAGCGATCCGAAACCGACGACCAGCGCCGGTGCGGACTGGCCCGCGAAGCCGCGCGCGCCGGCGACCGCACAAAACTCGTGCTCCTGTTCGAGATTCTCGACAAGCCCGGGTCGAACGGGCACACGCACGCGGCCGAGAGCCTCTTCAAGCTCGCGGAGGTCGGCGACGGGAAGAAACTCCGCGCCGCGCTCGCTCAGGACGCCGACGTGAAGCTCAAGCTGATGGCCGCCGCCGCGCTCGCCCGGTGCGGGCACCCGACGGCGCTCGACGCGGTGCGCAAGCGCCTCACCGACCCCGACCGAGAAATCCGCAAGATCGCCGCGTGGGTGTTGGGGCAACTCGGCGCCGAATCTGATGGGAAGGCGATCGCCGCGCAGTACGAGACGGAAACCGATCCGCTCGCGAAGGCGTACTTCGCCCACGCGCTCGCGCTGCTCGGCGACCCCGCGGGGCGCAAGGCGCTCGTCGCCAACCTCGCCGCAACCGACGGCCCCGTCAAGACTTACGCCGCCGAGTTTGCGGGGTACTGCCGGCCCGACGCCCGCGCCGCGCTCGGGAAGTTGCTCGACGACCCGACGCTCGACGTGCGCGTCCGCGCGGCGCAATCGCTGATCGTGCTGGCACTTCCGGCCGACGCGCTCGGGCTGCCGGTCGCCACACGAGCGCCGGACTTGGCCCGCGACGTGTTCCCGGCCACCGAGAAGCACCCGCGATACTCCGAAGGCTCGGTCGCGGTGCTCGCCGACGGCTCGCTCCTGTTCGCCACGACCGAGTTCGTCGGCGGCGCTGCGGATGCCGCGACCGCCCGCATCGTCGCCCGCGCGTCGCGCGACGGCGGACGCACCTGGGCTGAACCGCGCGTCCTTCAGGAGAATGTGGGCAAGCTAAACGTGATGTCGGTCACTCTACAGAGGCTCAAGCCGAACGCGATCGACGGCCCGCTCGGGCTGTTTTACCTCGTCAAGAACGGCCCGACCGACCTGAAGGCGTATCTGCGGGTCACCGCGGACGAAGGGAAATCGTTCGGCGAGGCGGTTTGTGTCACCGACCGCCCGGGCTACCACGTGATGAACAACGACCGTGTCACGGTGCTGTCGAGCGGGCGCATCGTCTGCCCGGTGGCGTGGACCGCGGACGTGATGAAGGGCGGGCACTTCGTGTGCCTGTGCTTCTTCTCGGACGACGGCGGGAAGTCGTGGAAGGCGGGCGCCGATACGGTGGACGCGCCGAAGCGCGGGGCGATGGAACCGGAGGTGATCGAACTCGCCGGCGGCCGACTGCTGATGATCGTTCGCACGCAACTCGGCCATATCGCGACGGCGCTCTCGAAGGACGGCGGCGACCACTGGGGCGAGTTCGGGCAACTTTCGGTGAAGGCGCCCGAAGCGCCGGCCACGATCCGGCGCGTCCCGGCGACCGGCGACCTGCTCCTGATCTGGAACAACACGTTCGACCCGAAGGCCGGGCACGGCGGCAAGCGCACCCCACTGACGGCCGCAATATCGAGCGACGAGGGGCGAACATGGGCACCCGTGCGCGACCTCGAAACTGCCGCCGACCGGACCTTCGCGTACACGAGCATCGCGTTCGTGCGCGACCGCGTGGTGTTGACGTACTACGTCTCGGAGCCGAAAACCGATCGACTGTCGTCCCGCTTCCGCTCGCTCCCGGTCGGGTGGCTCTACGCGGGGGGAAAATGAACCGTGAACCCGCTCCCCGACCAACCTCCCGGTTCCGTTCTCGCTCACTTCAGTCCGTACACCCGCGGGCTGACGTGGCACCGCGCCGCCGGCGGGTTCAGCGGCGCGCGGGTCTGGTGCGGGGCCGATCCGGTCCCGCGCGTCGCGCTGAAAGCGTGGCCCGCTGACACCTCGCTCGAACGGCTCCGGCGAATTCACACGTGGATGACCGCCGCGCGCGACCTTCCCTTCGTACCGGACGTACTCCCCGGCGCCGGCCGGCGCACGGTGTTCGCCGACGGCGGCCTTTGGGACTGTTGCCGGTGGCTGCCGGGCGAACCGCGCGCCGCACCGACTCTGGAAGTGGTCGTGTCCGCGTGCGCGGCGGTTGCGGAACTGCACCGCGTGTGGGCCGAAATCGGCACGGTTCATGGGCCGTGTCCCGGGGTGCCGGCCCGACTTCGCATTCTCGCCGAGAACGCTCCACTCCTGTGCGCCGGGCCAGACGTGCTCCTGCCGGTGAACCCGGCGCTCGACCCGCTGCTCCGCCGGGCCGTGGAGGTCGCGGCCCGCGCCGCCCCGCGCGCGGGGGCCGAACTGCGGGCGTGGGAACATCGGGAATTCGTCCTCCAGCCGTGCGTCCGCGACCTGCGCGGCGAGCATGTCCTGTTTTCCGACGATACCGTAACCGGGATCGTCGATTACGGTGCCGCCACAATCGACCACCCCGCTGGCGACCTGGCCCGGTGGCTCGGAGACATTGCCGACCCGGACGACGCGCGGTTCGTTGGCGGGTTGAACGCGTACCGCACCGCCCGGCCCGCGTTCGACGCGCCCGACGATTTCGTCCGGTTGCTCGCCCACACCGGGGCGGTGTGTTCCGTGCTCGGCTGGCTGGTGCGGCTGGTCGTGCGCGGGGAACCGGTGGTGGACGCGGGCGCCGTCGGTTCGCGGCTGGCGCGACTCGTCGAGCGGAGCGAGCGTTACATCTCAATTTGACAGCCGGTTCGCGCGATCCCGTATCGTCCGAAATCCCGTCAATCTCAGCAGAATTCGCCGATCCGGCAATTTGACACGTTCCGGCACCGTACTACGGTTCCGGTGTGAACGGGTCGCCTGGTCATCTGGCTCGGTTCGAGACGACATCCCGACCGCCCGTCGGTGGCATCGGTTCGGAGGGTGAGCGGACAGGAGACTGATTCCTCGCCCAACGGATCGGTGAACCAGGGAGGGCGGGTGGCGCGTGACCGAGACCGGGAAACCAACCGGCCCGCGCAACACCCCGGAGTGAAGCCATGTTCGGCCGGTTCACAAAAAGGGTCGTCGCCTTCTTGAAGAAGGAAGATGGCCCGACGGCCGTCGAGTACGCGGTGATGCTGGCGCTGATTATCGTGGTTCTGGTCGCAGCGATCAGCAACATCGGCGGGACGACGAGCACGATGTACAACGATTTGAGCTTGCAGGGCGTCAAGCCCGGCAGCACCGGTTCCTAACCAAGACCCACACGCGGATCGACGGGACGGGGAATCCCGGCGGGCCGCGAGACCAGACCCCTCAACTATCCAACACGGGAGATCGGACCATGCGCAGCCTGACCAAGAATCTGGTGTCGTTTTTGAAGGCGGAAGACGGCCC
>CAZBXY010000025.1:0-39977 GCA_964495365.1 uncultured Frigoriglobus sp.
GCCAGCAGCGCTGCGATCACGTCGTCCGCATCCCGCGGCGGCGCGCCGGCCCCGCCGGCGGCGACCGACCGCCCGCCGCGCACCCGCGGCCGCGACACCCACCGCACCAGGAGCCGGGCCGCCGCGTTCATCACCAGCGTGATGCCCAACAGCAGCAGCCCCAGGGCGATCAGCACCGCCCGCTTGTCAACGTCCGCCGGGCCAGTTTCGTGCAGTTGCTTGGCGATCAAACTCGGGATGGAGTCGCCGGTGGCGGCGGGCGACAGGTCGAGGTGCTGGGCGTTGCCGATCACCATCGTCACCGCCATCGTCTCGCCGGCCGCGCGGCCCAGGGCGAGGAAACAGGCGGCGATGATCCCCGGCCGGGCGTAGGGCAGCACCACCCTCCAGATCGTTTGCCACCGGGTCGCGCCGAGCGCAAGCGACCCCTCGCGCTGCGACCGCGGCACGGCCTGGCACACGTCGAAACTGAGCGCGGTGATGTACGGGAGGATCATGACCGCGAGCACCAGACCCGCCGCCATGATGCCCTCCCCGGACGGGTTCCCCAGGCCGAGGAGGGAATAGGTCGGGGCCAGCCCGCGCCGGGCGAGGAACTCGATCGCCCAGAACCCGAAAATGACGCTCGGAATCGCCGCGAGTAGCTCGAGCAGGAACGAACTGACCCGGCGGGCCCGCGGCGAAGCGATCTCGGACAGGTACGCCGCCGCCCCGACACCCAGCGGTACGGCCACCGCCATCGCGATGATGGACGTCGCAACGGTGCCGTAGACGAACAGCAGCGCGCCGTACGCGCCCTCGTTCGGGTTCCAGTCCGAACTGGTCAGGACGCACAACTCGCGGAACCGCGCCAGGGCCGGCCACGACTGGTAGACCAGCACCGCGACCAGCGCCGCGGCGATCGAGAGGACGAACACCCCGGCCCCCTGCCCGAGCCAGAGGAACGCGCGGTCGCCGAGGGAGGAACGCGGGGCGGTGGGTGTTTGACTCATGGATCGAAGGTGCGGGCCGCCTCACTCGAACGTCACGGTGGCGAGCAGTTCCTGGGCCTTCTTGGCGAGGTCCGCGGGGAGCGGGGCGTAATGCAACTCCGCGGCGACCTTCTGCCCGTCGGCCACGACCCACTTGAGGAACTCGACGATCACCGGCCCCTTGTCCTTCGGCTGCTTCTTGAACAGGATCGCATAGCTCGCGCCGACGATCGGGTAGGCCGCGTCGCCATCCGCGTCGGTGAACGAGAACGACAGCGGGTGCAGCGCGTACGGCTCCTTGTCCGGCTTCACCTTCGTCGCCGCGTCTACCGCGGCGGTCACCGAGGTCGTGTCCGGGGCGACCGGCTTGCCGGCCTTGTTTACCAGCGCCGCGAACGCGATCCCGTTGGACTTCGCGTAGGCCAGTTCGACGTACCCGATCGTACCGGGCGTGTTCTTGACGTACTCGGCGATGCCGTCGTTCCCCTGCTTGCCCTCGACCCCGTCGGCCCACTTCGGGTCTTTGCTCGTGCCGGGCTTCTTGGCGAACTCCGCGCTCCGCTTGCTCAGGTACTCGGTAAAGATGCTGGTAGTACCGCTCGACTCGTTCCGGCGTATCGGGGCGATATCCCGGGCCGGCAGCGTGACGCCGGGGTTCAGGGCCGCGATCTTCCCGTCGTCCCACTTCGTGATCTTCCGCATGTAGATCTCGGCCAGCACCTCGCCCGAGAGCTTTAAATCCTTCACGCCGTCCAGGTTGTAAATGACGGCGACGGCTCCGATCGCGACCGGTACATGGATCACCTCGCCCCCGGCGGCCTTGGCCGCGTCCACTTCCTTCGCGCTCATCGGCGCGTCGGAACAGCCGAAGTCGAGGTTCCGGGAGGTGACGTTCGAGATGCCGTACCCGGACCCCTTCGCGACGTAGTCGATCTCGACGTTCTTCGCCACCCGGTATTCACCCGACCACTTCTGCATGATCGGATCGACGAACGTGGCCCCGCCGGCGTTGATCCGGGGTGCGGAAACCTTCCCACCGCACCCGCCCGCCAGCAGGAGCGCGAGGACCATCAAGCCGAGGGTAATCCGCTGTCGCATGAGGGTCTCCTTGGTGCGATCCGGCGAGTGCGGACAGGTTATCGGGTAACGGCAGACGAGCAATCGCCCCGCGGGTGAAACTTTGATGAAGGCACCGCGGTCCGATCTCGGGCGAGAGACAATCGAGGGTATTGCCGGGATTTGCGACTGGTGCCGGGGAAAGCACTCGGTATCGTCGCGCTTCCTTTGCGAGACATTCACACTTCGCGGGTACAACACACCGATAAACGCCCATCAAACAGTACGGAGTCCACTCGTGACGCTGTTCACTCCGCCCACAATCACCCGCCCGGCGCCGAAAGTGGCCGACCCGGCGCGCCCGGCTGTCCTGGCGAAGTTGAGTGTGGAGAGCGTGAACTTCTGGTACGGCGACAAGCAGGCCCTGTTCGACGTCTCGCTCGCGGTCCCGGAGCGCTCGGTCGCGGCCCTGATCGGCCCCAGCGGGTGTGGCAAGAGTACGCTCCTGCGGCTCCTGAACCGAATGAACGACCTGATCGAGGGCACGCGCCGCACCGGTCAGGTGCTATTCGACGGGCGGGACATCTACGCCCGCGTGCAGAACGTGGTGGACCTGCGCCGGCGGGTCGGAATGGTGTTCCAGAAGTCGAACCCGTTCCCGAAGTCGATTTACGAGAACGTCGCCTACGGCCCGCGCGCGGCCGGCGAGCGGAACCGGGCGCGGCTCGACGCGCTGGTCGAGCGGTGCCTGACGCGCGCGGCCCTGTGGGGTGAGGTGAAGGACCGGCTCGGGGCCAGCGCGCTGGAACTGTCGGGCGGGCAACAGCAACGGTTGTGCATCGCCCGGGCGCTGGCAACCGACCCGGAGGTATTGCTCATGGACGAACCGGCCAGCGCGCTCGACCCCAAGAGCACTCAGGCCGTCGAAGATCTGATCGCCGAACTGAAGCGCGACTACACAATTGTGATCGTCACCCACAACATGCAGCAGGCCGCGAGGGTGTCGGACCTCACCGCGTTCTTCTTCGAGGGGCACCTCATCGAGTCCGGTCCGACCGAGCAGATCTTCCGCCAGCCGCGCGAGCGCCAGACCGAGGACTACATCACGGGCCGCTTTGGTTGATATCTGACCGTAAAGAGATTGTTTTTTGGTACGTGGGGCGCGTGGACAAGACGGTGACACCGCGTACTGGGCCACCAACGACCTTTCGATGAGCAACCCGAGCCGTGTGCCGTTCGCGGAGTTCTCGTGGGCCATCGAGAGCTACCACCGGGGCCTCCAGCCATGCACCGGGATCGCGCGGTGCCAGTGCCGCACCGCCCGCGCAGCGGAAGCACATCGGGCGGGTCCGGCGCGCGTTCCTGAGGGATCCTTGACGAGTCCGGTTCCTGAATTAACCGTGCCACGCTCTGACGACAAGAAGAGTTGCGGAGAACCCAAACAGGTTAGGAACTCACCCACGGGGCCGGGTTCGCGACACACGCAATAAGCGCTTGCAAGAACCGCGCGGCCGGAGCGCCGTCCACGATGCGGTGGTCGAACGTCAGACTCAGCGTGAGCAATTCGCGGCCGACCACGCGGTCGCCGTCCATCACCGGTCGGCGCTCGATCCGGCCGATGCCGAGAACCGCGCACTCCGGCGGGTTGATGATCGGCGTGAACGCGTCGATCCCGAACGCCCCGAGGTTCGTGACCGTGAAACAGGCGTTGCCCGTGTCGCGCGCCGACAGTTCGCCCTTCCGCGCGCGGTCGATGAGTTCCCTCGATCGTGCCGCGACCGCCCGCAATCCCAGCCCCGGTACGTCGCGAACGACCGGCACGAGCAACCCGGCGTCGGTATCGACCGCGATACCGATATCGATGCCGGCCGGCGGCACAATTCCCGCCTCGGTCCAGCGCGACGCGAGTGCCGGGTGTTTCTGAAGTGCGACGGCGGCGAGCTTCAGGAGAATGTCGGTGTACGCTAGCGCTTCGCCGGCGGCCTTGAACTGCTCGCGCAAGTTCACGAGGTTGCTCGCATCGACCTGCGAAGTCAGCGTGACCGGCGCGGTCGTCTGCCGGCTCTCCACCATCCGCGCCGCAATCGCCTTCCTCATCGCGGAGAGTGTCGCTTGCGGCTTCGCGAGCGCGGCCACGTCGCGCTCGCGAACGCGGCCGTTGCGCCCGGTGCCGCGGAGCTGCGCCGCGTCGATATCAAACTGCTTCGCGAGCCGCCGGGCGCGGGGGGTGATTGTGGCTTTGGTTGTGGTCCGGTCACTCCGCGGCCGGTCTTCCGTGTGGTCCGCTCGCCCCGCGAGCGGTTCGATTTGGTGCGTGGTGACACTCTCGGTGCCTGCATTTTGCTGCTCGGCGCGTGTCGCCCCGCTCGCGGAGTGACCGGACCACACGGAAGGCACTTCCCCCTCTTGCAGCAAGTATCCGATCACCGCGCCGACCGCGAGCTTGTCGCCCGCCTTCGGGCCGTTCGCGGGGATGTGCAGCGTGCCCGCGTCGAGGCTCTCGATGTCCTCGGTCGCCTTCTCGCCTTCGAGCCGGAACACCGCGTCGCCGGGCTTTACAGAATCGCCGTCGGCCTTCAGCCACTCGACGAAGATGCCCTCTTCCATGTTCCAGCCGAGGCGCGGGATCGAAACGGGTACCGGCATGGTCACTCCGCAATCAGTTCGCGAATCGCACTCGTGAGCGCCTCCGTACTCGGCACGACGGCGGCTTCGAGCGGCGGGCTGTACGGCGTCGGCGTGTGCACGCCGTTCACTCGGCGAATCGGCGCATCGAGTTCGTCGAAGTAGCGGTCCGCGACCTGCGCCGCGATCTCGGCCCCGATCCCGTACAAGGCGAACGCCTCGTCCGCGATCAGTAGCCGGCCCGTTTTTGCGACAGACGCGCCGATCGTCTCGATGTCCAGGGGGGCGACCGTTCGCGGGTCGATCACCTCGATTGAGATCCCGTCGCGCTGAAGAGCCTCCGCGGCTTCGAGGGCCTTCGGCACCATGCGCGTCAGCGCGACGACGGTCGCGGCCGAGCCGGGGCGCACGATCGCGGCCGTTCCGAAGGGGATTTCATACGGCGCTTCCGGCACCGGGCCCTTGAGGGTGAGCAGTTCGCGGTGTTCGAGGAACAGCACCGGGTCGTCGCCCCGCAGCGCGTGGTGCAGCAGTCCCTTCGCGTCGTAAGGCGTGGACGGCACCGCGACCCGCAAGCCGGGGAAGTGCGCAAACAACGAGTAATAATTGCCGCTGTGGTGCGTCGCGGCGGAGTGACCGATCCCGATGCAGCCGCGGAGCAGGATCGGCATTTTCAGCCGCCCGCTACTCATGTACTGCATCTTCGCGATCTGATTGACGATCTCGCCGACGCCATCCAATACGAAGTCCGCGAACATGAAGTCGATCACCGGGCGCGTGCCGGTCATCGCGGCCCCACAGCCCAGACCGACGAACCCGCGCTCGCAGATGGGCGTGTCGCGCAGGCGCTCGGGGCCGAACTTGTCGTACAGTCCCGCGGTGGTCTTGAAGTTGCCACCGCGAACGCCGATCCCCTCGCCGAGAACGAAAATGCCGGGGTTCGCGGCCATTTCCGCCCCGAGCGCTTCGAGCGTCGCCTGCGAATAGTTGATGATCCGCTCGCCGGGCGCCGGCGGCGGGGCCGGGCGCCGCGGTTCGGCGTAGACGTGCGCCGCGGCGGTGTGCGGGTCGGGCCACGCCGCGGTTTCGGCCTCGCGCTGCGCGGCTTCCACTTCCTTTTGCACTTCGGCGTCGATCCGGTCGAGCGGGATCGCGTTCGAGATCGTGTAGCGGATGCGGTCGATCGGGCACTTCGCCTTCCAACTTTCGACGTCTTCGCGCGTGCGGTAGGTGTAATCGCCCATCCCCTCGGCGTGCGGCCGGGTGCGGTACGTCTTGCACTCGAACAGCGTCGGCCCGCCGCCGGCGCGGGCGCGTGTAATGGCTTCGCCGGCGGCCGTGTGGATCGCGCGCACGTCGTTGCCGTCGAGTTCGACGCCGGGAATGCCGTAGGCCGCGCCGCGCGAGGCGACCGAAGGGTTGCCCGCGGCGTAGGCAAATGGCACTTCGGTGGCGAACTGGTTGTTCTCGCAGACGAACAGTACCGGCAGCTTCCAGATCGCCGCGAGGTTCAGCCCTTCGTGAAACGCGGCGTTGTTCACCGCGCCGTCGCCGAAGAACGCGACCGCCACGTTGTCCTTCTTCAGGAGCATAAAACTGTAGCCGGCGCCGGCGGCTTGCAGGATGCACGGCCCGACGATGCCGCTCGTGCCCATCAGCCCGACTTCGGGCGAGAACAGGTGCATACTGCCGCCGCGCCCGTGCGAACACCCCGCGGCGCGGCCGTACAGTTCCGCGATCAGTTGGAACGGCGGAACGCCCTTCGCGAGCGCGTGCCCGTGCCCGCGGTGCGTGCTGAATACGACATCGTCAGGCCGCAGGTGCGCGCACACGCCGACCGCGATCGCTTCCTGGCCCACGTAGGTGTGGCACGCCCCGTGAACGAGGCCCCGCTGGTGCGACTTGGCGAGTTGCTCCTCGCACCGGCGGATGAGGACCATCTGCCGGTAGAGGCGGAACAGCTCCTCGGTCGGAAGTTGGTTCGCCGGCTCCGTCATTCCGCCCCTCCGCGCCGCGGTGGCACTCGGACAATGGATACGAACACCGCACCGATCGCGAAGGAGCCAGCGAGGAACAACAGGCACGCCCGGTCGCCCAACCCCGCGTCGCGCATCTCTCCGAGGATGTGCGAACCGGCGTACCCGGCGAAGTTCGCGCACATGTTGACGAAGCCGATCGCGACCGCCGCGGCCGAGAGCGTGAGGGTCAGCGACGGCAGCACCCAGAACGGGGTGAACCAGAAGCTCGCGAAGAACGCCGCCAGACACAGGCACGCGAAGACCATTTCCCACGACGGCCAGGGAATCGCACTCAGCGCGAAGAAGGTTCCGGCCCCGAGCTGCCCGACGACACAGTGCCATTTCCGGTCGCGGGTCCGGTCGGACGACCAGCCCGAAATGAGTACGCCCGGCACGCCACAGATGAGGACAAGAGCGGACCAGTTTAGCACGTTCGGCGGGCCGGCATCACGCCCCATCCCGGAGAGCAACCCCTCAACGACGGTCGGGAGCCAGAGCGCGAACCCGTACCCGCCGAGGTTTGTGAAGAAGATGCCCAGCGCGAGTAGCCACACCGTTCGCAGTTGCAGCACGTCGCGCCACTTCATCACGCTGGTGGCCGACGCTTGTCGCTCGGCTTCCAGCGTTGATTCGAGCCACTCGCGCTCCGCGGCGGTTAACCACTTGGCCTGGTGCGGCCGGTCGGTCAGTAGGAACGGGGTCGCGATGCCCAGGAGCACGGCCGGCGCGCCTTCAGCGACGAACACCCACTGCCACCCGGTCAGCCCGAACCACGACTGTTCGAGGAGCCACCCCGACAGATACGCTCCGCACGAGAGACAAATCGGGATGCCGACGAGCATCCCGGTCATGGCCCGGCCGCGGTCCTTGCGCGGGAACCAGTGCGTGAAGTAGACGATGACGCCGGGGAAGAACCCGGCCTCGGCCAGTCCGAGGAGGAACCGCATCACGTAGAACTGCATCGGCGTCTCGACGAGCGCCATCCCCATCGAGACGAAGCCCCACGAGACGAGGATGCGCGCGAACCACTTCCGCGCGCTCCACCGTTCCACGAGAAGTGCGCCGGGGATTTCGAGGAACAAATAGCCGATGAAGAACAGCCCGAAGCCCAGCCCGAAGACGGCCTCGGAGAACGCGAGGTCGTCCTTCATCTTCAGTTTGGCGGCCGAGACGTTAGTGCGGTCGAGGTACGCGATGACGTACATCAGGAACAGAAGCGGGAGAACCCGGCACGCGACCTTCAGGCGGGTGCGCCGGGCAACGGCGGAATGCGCGTCGGCGGTCGGGGTCGGGTCGGGCATCGTGCGGCGGTCCTGGAGGTGTCGCAGCGTACCACACCCCGCGCCGGGAGACACGCGGAAAGTCGCGGTGCGGACCGGGTTCTGATGGCGCCGGCTTTCGAGCCGTTCACACGAAAAGGGTCTGGTGCTGACCGGTCACGAGGACAAGTGCTACCGTGGTTCCCGGGCGCGGGCGGGTACGTACTCAAGCGGGCCGCGGAACTGGTCCGGGCGATCCGCGCGGCCCCCGAGGGGAAGACGCACCGGGCTTACCCCTCCGCGCACCCGGTGAGGTGAAGTTGGTCGAGCAGGTTGGCCCGCAGCTCGACGAACCGGCGCTCGGTGCGGCGCCGCGGACGGTCGAGGCCGACGTCGATGATTCGGGCGATGCGCCCCGGCCGGGGGGTCAGAATCGCGATCCGATCGCTCATGTAAATCGCCTCATCAATATCGTGTGTAACCAGGAGCGCGGTGGTCCCGCGGGCCGCCCACAGGCGCAAGATCTCGTCCTGCATCTGCATCCGGGTGAACTGGTCCAGCGCCCCCAGCGGTTCGTCGAGGAGCAGCACGCGCGGGCGGTTCACGAGCGCCCGGGCCAGCGCCGCCCGCTGGGCCATCCCGCCGGAGAGCTGGTGCGGGTACACGTCGGCGAACGCCTCCAGCCCGGTGAGCCGAATCAGGTCCTCGACCTCGTGCCGGTGCTCGCGGAATACCCCGCGGATCGCCAACCCCGTTCCGATGTTGCGGCGGACGCTCAGCCACGGGAACAGGCTCGGATCCTGGAACATTAGCCCGCGCTCCGAAGCCGGGCCGGTGATCGCCACGCCCCCGACCCGCACTTCTCCGGCCGTCGGCGGGTCCAGCCCCGCGATCAGCCGCAGGAGCGTGGACTTGCCGCACCCGCTCGGCCCGACCAGGGCCACCAGTTCGCCGGCGGCCACGTCCAGGGAAACGCGGTCGAGGGCCAGAACGGCCGAACCGTCGGGCGCCCGAAACGTCCGGCTCACCTCGCGGACCGACAGAGCCGCGCCTTCGCCCGCGGAGGGGGTCACCACTTGATGACCCCCTTCTGCCAGCGCAACACGCGGTCCCGGAGCAGGAACAGGAGCGTCATCAGGGTCGAGAAGAACGCCGCGGTGACGACGAGAGCGCCGTACACGTACGCGTACTCCAGATACCCCTGGCGCCACTTCAGGTACCACCCGAGACCGGCCGGCACGCCCACCGTTTCGGCGACGATGAGCGTCAGGAACGCGGCCCCGAGGCCCATAAAGAGGCCGACGAAGACGTGCGGTAGCGCGGCCGGCAGCGCGACCCGGAAGATGAGGTAACTGCGCCCCGCCCCGAGCGTCCGGGCCACGTCGAGGTACGACAGCGGAACGCTCGCGATCCCCGACGAGGTGAGCATCGTCACCGGGAACCAGACCGCGAACCCGATCAGCGCGACCGCGCAGGAGAACGAGTCCCGCCAGATCGTCATCACCAGCGGCACGAGCGCCGTCGCCGGGAGCGGGCCGATCACCTTGAGCGCCGGCATCGCCCAGTACCGGACGCGGGTGAACCAGCCGACCAGAACCCCCGTCACCAGCCCGGCGGCGACCCCGACCGCGTACCCGGTGAGGAGCAGTTGCAACGAGTGCCACGCGCTGACGAGCAGGATCCGGCGGTCCTCGACGATCGCCCCGAACACCTCGTCGGGCGGGGGAAAATACGGCAGCGACAGCCAGTTCAGCTTGAGTGTGACCAGATCCCAGAGACACAACACTGCGGTGAACCCGGCCAGCAGTGGGGCGCGGTCGCGGAGCCACGGCCGCGCGAAGGGCCAGAGAGCGTAGACCGCCGCCAACACCAGGGAACACGCCAGAATCGCGCCGAGAGCGACCGGGTACGGGTGCTGCCAGACCGGGAGCGCGGCGACCCAGGTGATGGGCGGCGGTTGCTTGTCCGGGAGGCCGACGTGAAGGGCCAGGGCCCCGATAGCCGCGCCGGCCGGGGCCAGTACGGCCCGCGCGGTCCCGGCGGGCGGCGCGGGCCAATCGGCGACCGGTTCCGCGAGTGCCGGCGGGTCGGCGGTGTTCGGGGCCATCGGGCAGTTTCCTGGGCGGAACATCGGACCGGTTACTCAATACAGCAGCGGGTGCAGCACGGGCAGTTCTCCTTGCGCCGGTCGAACAGCGCCGCGAACGCGTCCGGGGGAAGCCGCACGGGGCGCCCGCCGCCCTCGACCTTGTCCACCTTCACGGCCACGACCCACTCGTCGGTCACGCCGGCGAGGTCGAGCCACGCCCGCTTGGCCAGCGCCGCCGGGTCCGTGGACGGCTTGATGAGTCCGGCCTTTTTCATCTCCTCGGCCGCCTGATCGATGCTCCACTTGCACTTCGCGACGCCCGGGGTGTATTTCAGCTTGGAAAGCGCCTGGGCGTTGATCTCCGGCGACGACGCGATGTACCCGCGCTCGACGCCCAGGTGCGCCGCGGCGGTCGGGTTCACCTCGACCCACTTCGCGGCCTTCAGCACCGCACGCGTCACCTTCGCGGCGGCCTCCGGGTGCTCCCGGGCCAGGCGCCCGCTCACGACCATCGCGCAGCAGTACTCGTCGCGGTACGGCGCGTCCGTCGCCTGGTCGGCGATGGTGCGGACCTGCCCCCGGCCGACGAGGATCGTGCCGATCGGGTCGGACGTGGCCACCGCGTCGACGCGCCCGTCGTCCGCGGCCATCCCCAACACGTCCGGTTGGAGCGCCACCCACGTGACCTCGCCCTTGTCCGGGGCCGGGTCGATCCCGTGGGCCGCGAGTACCCGGCTGGCGAACAGGTACGGCGGGCTGCCGAGGTGCGTCGGCACGCCGATCCGCTTGCCCCGCAGCTCGGCGACCGTCTGGACGTTCGATTTCGCGGCGACCTGGAGCCGCAGACAGCCCGTGTGAACGCCGGCGGTGATCTTCACATCAAGCCCCTGCTCGATCGGCTTGAGCAGGTACATGATGAGGGTGTGGTTGGCGTCGAACCGCCCCGTGCCCAGCCCCTCGCGCAGCCCGTCCCAGTCGGTGCGGACCAGCTCGACCTCCAACCCCTCCTCCCGGAACATGCCCTGCTCCTGCGCGACGAAGATCGGCGCCTCGCAGGTGAGGCCGAGGTAGGCGACCTTGAGCTTCGACGGGTCACGGACCTCCCGGCCGCACCCGGTCGGCAGCAGGGCGCAACACCCGGCCAGAACCGCCGCGAGCAGGGCGCTGCGCCAGCGCCGGTTACAGTTCGACATCGATTTCACCTTGTGAAGGTCGGGGCGAACGGCACGACGGGCGCGGATTGGTCCCCCGCGCCCGCGTGCGGCATCACTTCTTGAGGATCTTCTCCTGATTCTTGAGGATCTCTTCCTGGTTGGTCAACACCTGGTCGAGCTTCGCCTGGTTGGCCAGGATCTTGTCCTGGTTGGCGATGATGGTGGTCTGGTTGGCCAGGAGCTTGTCGAGCCGGGCCTGGTTGGCCTCGATCTTGGCCTGATTGGCCAGGATTGTCTGTTGGTTCTCGATGATCGTCTTCTGGTTCGCGAGCACTTCGTCCGCCATCGTAGGAACTCCTTGAGGGTATCGCTCGCCCGGTACGGGCCACGCGGCGCCGCCGGGGTGGGAGCCCGGTCACTTGGTCTCGGATTACACGACGCGTGAAGACGATTCTCCGCAGCCCCGCGCCGCGGCGAGTACGCGCTGGGCCTCGGCGCCCTCGACCCGGCCCTTGCGGATCAACTCGCCCGCGAGGGCCTCGACCCCGGCCCACACCGCGGCCGTGTCGAGCAGCTTCCGCGTCTCGGCGAGCGACTGGTCGATGAGTTTCTCCGCCTCGGACGTGCAGTTTACCATCAGTGCGGCGATTCGGAGCGCGGTTTCTCGGTCGTACTGGTCGCCCCCCGGGACGTGATCGAACCCGCCCTTCTGTTGGGCCGCCCGACCGGCCAGGAGGATCTTGATCTGCGGCCGGATCACGTCTTCCTCGCCCAGTTCGACGGCCAGCGAGAGCGCGTGCGGGTCGTCCACCTTTTCCCAGCAGCACCCCGCGTGAACCGGGTGGTCGGGCGTCAGTTCGACCCGCTCGAGTTGGACCCCGAACCACACCGCGACGGCCGCGTGTCCGGCCTCGTGGTACGCGGTCGCGATCTGGTCGGGGTCGGTATCTGTGTGTGTCGTCACTTCGGGTCCTTTGTTCTCATTTGAGTTCGGCAGCTCCGGTGCGCCGCACCGGTGCGGCGCGCCTCGGGGAGGTCAGGGCTTCTCGCCCTTGTCCGCCGCGTCCGCTTCGAGCAGGCTCATCACGAGCGCCTGTTCCATCTCGCCGGGCTTGAACCCGAACGGCCCGCGCCCGCTCTTGTAGGTCACCTTCCCGTCGGTGCCGATGACGTAGAGCCGGGCCGGCATCGCGCTGTACGCGGTGCCCACCGGGTCGGCGATCTCGTCCACCAGCACCGGCATCCCGGGCTTGAGCTTCTTGCGGAACAGCTCGCACGCCTCCGCGCGCTCCGCGGTGGTCGTCGGCTGCTTGACCGCAACCCCCACGCGGGCGTTCGACTCCATCTTCCACCCGTCGGTCGGGTGCGCCTCGCGGACGTAGACCATGACGAAGTGCGCCCGGTCCTTGTACCGCCCGTATACCGCGTCCACGTCCGGGAACAGCCCGCGGAACGGGCCACACGTGAAGTTCCCGAATACGAGAACCACCGGCTTCTTGCCGATCTCCGTCGAGAGCCGCACCGTTTCCTTCCCGTCGATCGATTTGAGCGCGAAATCCGGCGCGACCGCGCCGACCTTGGGGCCTTCCTGGATCGAGCCGATCTCGCCGGCGTACAGGCCGCGGACCAACGTCGGGACGGACGGCCCGTCGCCGGGCGAGAACCCCATCGGGCCGCGCGGGATCATCGCGCGGCGGAAGTCGTCGGCGGTGAAGTGGTCCTTGCCGTCGGCCAGGCGCTTGAACAGTTCGTCCAGCTCCTCGCGGGTGAGCCGGCCGTCGGCGCTGCCGTCCAGACGCCGGAACAGGGCGTTGAGCATGTTCGCCCGCATCACGTAGGGGCTGCGGTCGGACCAGTCGAGGTCGGCGGGCGTGATCTTCCCGTCGCCGTCGCGGTCGAGCGCCTCGAACAGCGCCGCGGGACCGCGGAACTTGTCGCCGGCGATCGCCGCGCCTTTGGCCTTCGGATCGACGCCGTTGCGCTCGGCGAGCCACGCCCACGTGTGCCGCGACTCGGCCGGACCGAACCACCCGTCGGTGCCATTCAACTGCGATCCCTTGAGGATCGCGACGAGCATCCGCACCGCCTCCGGCTGCGGGGCCGGGAACTCCTTCTCCAGCATCTCGACGGCCCGGGCCGCCTCTTTGGGATCGGAGAGCTTGTCGGGGTCGAGCTTCGGCAGGGTCACCTTCTTCGGGTCGTCCGCGGACGCTCCCGAAGCGAACAACAGTGCCGCAAGCGCGGGCACGAGTATCGAACGAAAGCGCATGAGATCAACCTCCGATGGTTCGGCCGCCGGTGCGGCACGGTATGGTTCGACGACGGGCGCTACTTTTCTTTCTTCGCCCCGGGCATGGCCCGGAACGGGTTGTCCTTCTCCAGCGGCAACTGGAATGCGTCGGCGACCTTCGTCATGTAGTGGCACCGGGACGCCCACCAGATCGTCTGCCACGCCTTCTCGCGACCGAGCGCCTTCTCCAGGGCGCGCACGTCGTCGTCGGTGATCGCCCACGGTTGCTTGGCCTGCTTGCGGGTGAACGTGACCGCCGCCTCTTCCGCCGCGGTCAGTCCGCCCCCGCCGGCCAGCCGCCGGGTCTTCCGGGCCATCTCGTCCGCCGACATCCCCGCGACCGCGAAGATCATCTCGGCGTGGCCCATTCAGTAGAAGCAGTTGAGCGCGTCCGTCACCACCCAGAACACCGAGTTCATGAACTCGGAGTCCAGAGACGACTCCTGGCGGAACGCCCCGGAACAGTCGAACCAGGCATCGGTCAGTTCCGGCTGGTACCCGTAGGCGACCCGGCTCCACACGATCCCCGCCTGCCAGAGGGCCGGGTGCCCCTCGCCGAGCCGGCGCACCACCTGTTCCCGCTCCGGCACCCGGATCCGCCCGGGGCGCTTCAACTGCTCGTCCAGCCCCTTGCGCCCGCGGAGCCAGTCGTCGGACACCGAAGGCGACTCGACCTCCGGCGCCGGCTGTTTGGGTGCGACCGCGGCGGGCGCTTTCGGTTTCGATCGAACGAACCGGGCGGTGACTGGTGGAGGAACCCCGTCCGGCTCCGGCTCGACGTTCAGGGCCAGGAAGATGCGGTCCTGGAAGCTCGCGTGGGCGACGAGCGCCACCAGGGCCATCATCCGCTCCTCGCCGAGCAGTTCGATGAGCTTGGCGACCTCGGCGTCGGTGACCGACGCGGCGTCGAGCATCATCCGGCGGGCGAACGCCGCGGCGAGCCGATCGACGGTCGCGAGCCGGTCCCCGGCCCGCGTCAGGTCGTCGGGGTTCCCGCCGGCCCGGGTCAGGTCGGCCGCGGCCATCGCCTTGCCGTAGGGGCTGCGGTTGGCGTCGGCGGCGGCCCACCGCGCGACCGCGCGCAGCCGGGCGTCGAGGCGGTCTCCGGTCCGGTGGAGGGCGTCGAGTTCGAGCATCCGGGCCGTCGTGAGCGGTTGGAAGTCCGCGAGCACCCGAGCCCATACCGGCAGGGTCTGTGTGCCCCCCTTCTCGACCGCCGGGAGCCGCTTCCAGGCGGCCCCGTCGGTCAACGGGTCGCAGGGCCGGGGCTGGGCGCGGGCCGCGCCGGTTGGTGTGGTCAGTGCGATCAGCGCGAAGCCGATTGCGAGCGTCGTTCGAAACACGTTTGCTCTCCGCTGCGTTGTCAGTTCGGTCGTTAAAACACCTTGCGGGTGACGGTGCGGTTCGGGCTGGTGCTCACGATGTACGTCACCTCGCGGGTGACCTCCGCGCTACCCGGAGAGCGAACCGTGAGCGAGACGCGGCAGTAGAGGTGGGCGTCCTTTTCCTCGCCGTCGCCGACCAGCCGGTAGTCCCGGAGAACCGCCCCGTCCTGCCACTCCTGGTCGATCACATAAATCGCCGGCGAGGTCTTCTGGAGCGCGTCGGGCTTCTCACCCCGCTTCCAACCGTCCAGCGCCGCCTTGAGGGCGTCGCGCGCCGCGGGCGCATCGACCGGCGCCGGGCCGCTACCCCGGCACCCGAGCGCGATCAGGACCACGGCGGCAAGAACCGCGGATCGGACGGTCATCATGTGCGGCTCCGTGGGCGACGAGGGCAGCGGCGCAACGAGCACCGCTGCGCGCGACCGGTGCTAGTAGTTTCCGACCACCTCGCCGCCGTCGCGGGAGCCGAGCGCCCGCCAGGTGGCCAGGTCGATGCTGTTGGGCACGAACCGGACCGACCCGTCGCCGAGCAGCAGGTTCACCCCGTTGGGGTGGCGGCTGGACGGGGTCATCGACGCCCGGAGCGAGGCGAGCCAGCCGCACGAGCGGTTGTTCGGGGTGAGGATGTGCTGGTAACTGTGCTGGCCGTGGGCCCACGGCGCGCCCATGAAGATCGGGAACTGGTTGGACGGGTTGGTGACGTCCACCGACATGCACCAGGTGGCCGCCTGGTCCGCGGTGGCCGGCAACCCCGGAGCCCCGTTCGGCCCGTTGAACGTGTCCTCCAGCGGGCTGACCTGCCCCATGTTGCCGTCACCCAGCACCCGCTCGCTGGCGAACGCCGTGTTGCTGGTCCCGTCGGTCACGCTGGCAAACGTGATGCCCTTGCTGCCGGTGTAGAACACGCCGTTGGGCTTCTCGTTGGCGTTCAGCCCGCGGGCGATCACGAAGATCGGCTGGTTGCCGTTGTTCGTGTGGTAGTTGGTCGAGCCGCCGAGCGACGGGGACGGGTTTTCCTTGTCCGACGGGCACTTGTACAGGGACAGCGGGAACAGCGTGTAGGGCTGGTTCGCGGGGTCGCTGATGGGCTTGGTGAAGTCCAGCGATTTGGCGATATTGTCCTGCTCGATGTACGGCAGCACGAGCGCCAGCGCGCCCCAACTGGTCGCGAAGTCCCAGCCCGGGGGGAACTGGTTGTTGGTGTCGTGGTAGTTGTGGATGGCCAGGCCGAGTTGCTTGAGGTTGTTGGAGCACTTCATGCGCGCGGCGGCCTCGCGCACCTTCTCGACGGCGGGGAGCAGGAGCCCGATGAGGATGGCGATGATCGCGATCACCACCAAGAGCTCGATGAGGGTAAAGCCCGGTTTCCGGGTCGATGAGGGCGTCACGGAATCACCTCGGTCGGAATAATGGGACGAATAAATCGGAACCACAACGGGCGCCGGCACCGGCGCACTGGTGCGCGGCGCAACGGAATTACACCGGGGCCGGGGCCGCGCTCCGCGCGGCCGGCTGGGACGGATTCGGGTGAAACGCGAACGACCCGCGCAACCGCACACCGGGCGCGCACGCCCGGCGCGAACGCGTTACGGGCCGGGGTCAGACGTGTCTTGGCGGGTGGAAGATCGAGATGGTCCGACGGACCGGGCGCGGGGAAACGACCTCCCCGGGGCGCGACGATGCCCGGGGCGCCGGTTCGACCGCGCCGGGGGGTCGCACCGCTTCCTTCCCGTGCGGCCCGGGCGCGGGGGCCGGGGCGGCCGGCGCGTGGCGATCGGGGGCGCGCGAGCAGTTCGGGGCCGAACACGGGGACCGGGGAACGGTCGGTTGCCCGGCCGCGTCGTTCGCCACCGGCGGACGGGCGTCGGAACCGGCCGTCGGATTGGCGCTCAGGATGACGACGTGATCCCCGCACTCGGCAGAAGCGCGACCGGGTGACGCGCACGCGACCGCGACGAGCAGCAGAGCCGCACGCCAGCCGTGAAACGGGGAGGGGAAAGTGATCGTCATCGGCGTCACCAAACCGACTCTATCGGGCGCGGGAGCGCGACGCAACCGGAAAGTTGGTTTCGCGCCGCTTGCGTCGCCCGGACCGCGCGAGTATTCTCCAATGCCTCGCTCCCCCGGGAAGAACCGTCGTGCGACTCGTGGCCCTTCTCGCGCTCGCACCCGGCGCCCGCTCACCCGCGCCACCGACCCGACACGGAAGGACAACCTGCACGCGCCCGCGGCGAAGGTGAACGCGCCGGCGCCCCTGGTGGCGCGCGACGTGGCGAGGGCCGGAGTACACCCGGGCCGGAACAGAAGAACGACGCGGCAATCACACGGGCCGGCGGGGCAGGTGAGCAGCCCCAACCCCGGCTTGCGGATGGCGGACCGGATCGGGAAAAGTCTTCACCGGCGGAGCGCACCTCATGCGGCCCCTCGTTCCGACACTTCTCGGCCTCGTGTGCTCGGTTAGCGCGGCCCGGCCCGCCGACCCCCCGCCGCTCGGGCAACAACTTCAGAAAGAATCGCCGGCGGAGTTGGCGCGGGCCGCCCGCGCGCGGGGCGACGCCGGCCGGGGGGCGGTGCTGTTCTTCCAGCCGTTCCTCGCCTGCGCCAAGTGTCACGACGCCGAAACCGGCACCCAGCTCGGCCCGGACATCGCCAACGCCGACAAAGGCGTGACCGCCGAGCACCTCATCGAGTCCGTACTCGCGCCGTCGAAGGTCATCAAGAAGGGCTACGAGACGCTCACCGTTCGCACCGCGGACGAACGCACCGTCACCGGGTTGCTCGTCGAGGAGAAGAACGGGGCGCTCACACTCGTCGATCCCGCGGGCGGCAAGCGAACCACGATCGCGCTCGCGGACGTGCAGGAACGCACCACCGGCACGCGGTCGCTCATGCCCGACGGGCTGGTGAACACGCTTTCCGACCGCCAACAGTTTCTCGACCTCGCGAGGTACCTGATCGAAGTCGCCGAGGGCGGGCCGGCGCGGGCGAAAGAACTGCGCCCGGCCCACACCGCGTTCACCCTGCCGGAGTACGAGAAGGACATCGACCACGCGGGCCTGATCCGCGGGCTGGACGACACGGCGCTCAAGCGCGGCGAGGCGATCTACACCCGCGTGTGTGCGAACTGCCACGGCACGAAGGACCAGCCCGGTTCGCTCCCCACCTCCCCGCGGTTCGCCGCCCACACGTTCAAGAACGGCAGCGACCCGTACAGCCTCTACCAGACGCTCACCCGCGGCTACAACCTGATGGCCCCGCAGACGTGGATGGTGCCGCGGCAGAAGTACGACGTGGTTCACTACCTTCGCGAAGCGTACCTGAAGCCGCACAACCCGGCGCAGTACACCAAGTCCGACGATGCGTTCTTCGCAAAGCTGCCCGCGGGGAAAAAGGGCGCGTTCGGCCCGGCCCCGGCGAGCGTGGAACCGTGGATGGCGATGGACTACGGGCCGGGCCTGATGAACACCTACGAGGTGAGCGGGCCGAACATCGCGTACAAGGGCATCGCCGTGCGCCTCGACGCCGGCGCGGGCGGCGTGTCGCGCGGGAAGAGTTGGGCGCTGTTCGATCACGACACGATGCGGTTCGCGGCGGCGTGGACGGGTGATTCTTTCATCGATTGGAAGGGCATCCACTTCAACGGCCAGCACCAGGTTCACCCGAAGTTGACTGGCGAGCGGCACGTCGCGAACCCGGTCGGGCCGGGCTGGGCGAACCCCGAAACGGGCAGTTTCAACGACCCGCGCGCCCTCGGTCGCGACAAGCGTCCCTACGGCCCCCTGCCCCGCGCGTGGGCGCAGTTCAAGGGCACCTACGCCTACGGCGACCAGACGGTGATCGCGTACACGGTGGGCGACGCGGCGATTCTGGAGGTGGAGGGGGCCGAACCCGACGCGGCCAAGAACGGGGTCGTGTTCACCCGGACGCTGGAAGTGGGCAAGTCGTCCCGCGATCTGCTCGCCCGCGTCGCCCCGGACGGCGTTGCGGTTGCGGTGGTCGGTGACAGCAAGGTGGCGCTGTTGAAGCAGGACGGGTTCCATGTGCTGCGCGTCCCCGCCGCTGCCACCCCGGCGCGGGTGAAGGTACTGATGGCGAAAGGCAGCCCCGCCGACCTCGCCGCGTTCGCCAAGACCACGCCCGCCCCGCGCGCGCTGAAACCGCTCACCGAGGGCGGACCGAAGCGGTGGCCGGAGGTGCTGAAGACGACCGCCGCGCTCGGCACGGGCGACGGCCCGTTCGCGGTGGACACGTTCGCGCTGCCCGAACGCAACCCGTGGAACGCGCAGCTCCGCCTCACCGGGTTCGACTTCCTCGATGACGGCAAGCGGATGGCCGTGTGTACCTGGGACGGCGACGTGTGGGCGGTCGGCGGGATCGACAAGCCCGAAGCCGGGCTGACGTGGCAGCGGATCGCGTCCGGGTTGTTCCAGCCGCTGGGGCTGAAGGTCCGCGACGGCGCGGTCTTCGTCAGTTGCCGCGACCAGATCGTGAAGCTGCACGACCGCAACGGCGACGGCGAAACCGATTTCTACGAGTGCTTCAACAGCGACCACCAGGTGACCGAGCACTTCCACGAGTTCGCGATGGGCTTGCAGACCGACGCGGAGGGGAACTTCTACTACGCCAAGAGCGGCCGGCACGCCCTGCCCGCCCTCGTGCCGCACCACGGCACGCTCTTGAAGGTGAGCAAAGACGGCACGAAGACGGAGATCCTCGCCACCGGCTTCCGGGCCGCGAACGGGGTCTGCCTGAACCCGGACGGCACCTTCTTCGTCACCGATCAGGAGGGGTTCTGGACGCCGAAGAACCGCATCAACAAGGTCGAGAAGGGCGGGTTCTACGGCAACCTGTGGGGCTACACCGACATCACCGACACGTCGGATTCGGCGATGAAGCAGCCGCTCTGCTGGATCACCAACGCGTTCGACCGCTCGCCGGCGGAGTTGGTGTGGGTGCCGGCCAAGACGTGGGGGCCGCTCGCGGGATCGCTGCTGAACACCTCCTACGGCATGGGCCAGATTTTCGTCGTGCCGCACGAGACAGTGAACGGGCAGGCGCAGGGCGGCATGTGCGCGCTCCCGCTGCCCACTTTCCCCACGGGTATCATGCGACCGCGGTTCCACCCCGCCGAGGGCCACCTGTACGTCTGCGGGATGTTCGCCTGGGCGGGCAACCAGACCGCCGCCGGCGGGTTCTACCGCGTGCGGTACACCGGCCGGCCGGCGGATTTGCCCGTCGGCTTGAAAGCCAAGGCCGGCGCGATGGAACTGACGTTCACCGACGCACTCGACCCGAAGGCGGTGGGCGCGAAGAGCTTCGAGGTGAGGGTGTGGGGGCTGAAGCGGAGCCAGAACTACGGTTCCAAGCACATCGACGAGAAGCCGCTGGCGGTGACAAAGGCCGCCCTGTCCGCGGACGGGAAAACGGTGCGACTGGACCTGCCCGAACTGGCCCCGACGTGGGGAATGGAGATCAAGTACCGGCTCAAGGGCACCGACGGCCGGGCCGTCACCGGCACGATCCACAACACTGTCCACGAACTCACGAAGTGACCGGCGCTCGGGTCGCGTCACGGAGGGCGCGCTACTGGAGCCGGGCATTTCGCCGGGCTTCTGCGCGAGGTCGGTTCGGCGGCTCTCCCGGGCTTCTGGCGCTTCTGACCGGATGGTTACAACAAAGCCCCCGTAAACACAAAACCGACCGAGAAGGCCCCGGCCTGGGTCCGCACCTATTTCCCCGTGGATCTCGGTTGACCGCGCTGGCCCAGGCGTTCGAGCGCGCGGCGGGCCACGGGGTCGGTCGGGTCGAGCGCCAGGGCGCTCTCGAACCAGTCGGCGGCCTCCGCGAGCCGGCCCAGGTACTCACACAGCTCGCCGGCCTTGAGCCGGGCCCGCGGGTTGTCCGGTTCGCGGCGCACCTGCTGGCGCACCTCGTCGAGTTCGAGGTGGTGGGCGCGCAGGTCGTCGAGGTGGTACTGGTAGCACGCGGCCTCGTCGTGCTGGCCGAGCTGGTTCAGCACCCGCACCAGGGCGCTCGTGATGTCGGTCTCCTTCGGCGCGCGGCGCTGGGCCTTGCGCAGCCACACGAGCGCGGCGGCCGGGTCGGCTTCGAGTTGCGCCCGGATGAGACACCCGGCCGGGTGGTCCGGCACAACGGCGAACAGCCGGTCCAGCGTCGCCCGTGCCGCGTCCGGTTGCGCCAGGTTCGACTGACAGTTGGCCAGCCCGATGAGAGCGTCCGGGTGCCGGGGGCGGGCGTCGAGGAACGCCGTGTATTCGACCGCGGCCGGCTGGTACAGACCGTCCACCATGAGCGCCTGGGCCAGCCGGAGGCGGGCCGGCGAGTAGGTCGGGTTCCGCTCCAGCGCGGCGCGGAAGTCGTCGGCCGCGCGGGCCAGCAGTCGGGCGTAGTGATAGCCCCGGCCCCGGAGGTAGTACGGCTGCCAGTCGCCGGGCCGGCGGTCGATCCAGTCCCGCGTGCAGGCGAGCAGGTCGTCGATCCGGTAGCCGGCGAGGTAGCCCTTCGCGAGCGCCTCCTGCATCAAGATCCACTCGTCTTCGGATTCGACCGGCACGCGGCCCGCGGGGCGGGCGGCCCCGGTCTGAACCCGGGCGAGAAACTGTTCGCGCTGGATGTCGCTCGCCGACCACCGGAGGACGGACGCGGCCCGCAGGTGGTGGTGCCACCCGTCCAGGTCGTCGTCGCGCCGGCAGGCCCGAGCGAGAAGGAAATGCGCTTCCGGGTCGAGGGGCCACTGATCGAGGACCGCCCGCAGTGCCTCCTGCGCTTCCGGGAACCGCCCGGCGGCGAGGTCGGCCTTCGCCCGGTCGAGCTGGGCGAGTGTCGGGTCGGCCGCGGGCCGGTTCGCCAGCCGCCAGCCGACCGCGCCGGTCACTGCGCTGAGCACCAGCACCGCGCCGGCGAGCCACCGCCGGCGGCGCCAAGCAAGACTGCGCAGCGGACCCGACGCCGGATCGGTCATGGGCGCTCCACTTTCACGGGCTGCCCCTCGGTCAAGTCCCAGTAGCGGCCTGTAGTCAGCCCGTCGAACGCCTGCTCTTTGCCGGAGGGCCAGCGGACCGTCAGCTTCCCCGCGTCCGGCTTCGGCCCCAGTCCGAACAGCACCCGCGGGTCGGACGCCGACAGATAGCTCCCGCCGCCGATGACCGTTCGCGTGAGCTTCTGCCCGCCGGCTTCGAGTGTCAGCACGGCCCCGACCGCGTCTTTGTACTTGGCCCCGGTCAGCCGCACGCCGAGCCAGTGGTGACCGTTGTCCACCACGTTTTGCAGAACCGTGACCGGCTCGTTCTGGTGGCTGACGACGAGGTCGGGCCGGCCATCGTTGTCCAGGTCGCCGACCGCCAGCCCGCGGCCGCAGTGCTTCGAGCGGAAGTACGGCCCGGCCTCGGCGGCGACGTTGGCGAACCGCACCTGGTATGGCTCCTGCCCGGGGGTGCGGAGGTTGCGGAACAGCACCGGCAACTGCTTCACCTCGCCGGGCGGCGGCGGGATGTGGACGACGTGCCCGTTGCTGATGACGATGTCCTCGGCCCCGTCGCGGTCGTAGTCCAAAAACCACGTCCCGAACCCGACGTAGATCAGTCCGATGGCCGTGATCCCGGCCGACCGGCTGGCGAACACGAACTGCCCGCCGCCGCGGTTGCGGTACAGGGCGTGGGCCTCGTGCTGATAGTTGGCCACGAACAGCGAGAACCGGCCGGTCCCGTCGTAGTCGGCGGCGGCCAGCCCCATGCTCCCGTTCGGCACCCCGCCGTCGTCCAGCGCCGTGCCGGACCGCCGGCCGGTCTCCTCGAACTTCACCTGGCCCGGCGAACTCTTGTTCAGATACAGGAAGTTCTCGACGGTGTCGTTGGCGACGTACACGTCCGGCTTGCCGTCGCCGTCCACGTCCACGACGATCACGCCCAGTCCCTTGCCGTCCGGCCGCAGCCCGGCCGCCTTGCTCACGTCCTCGAACGTCCCGTCGCCGCGGTTGCGGTACACCACGTCCGGCAGCCCCTTGAACTGCCGCGGCGGGCATACGTCGCGGACCTTCGATTCCTTGTAATCGAGACACGGCGGGTTGTTCGCCCACGACCAATCGACGTAGTGGGCGACGTACAGGTCCGGGAACCCGTCCCCGTCGAAGTCGGCCCAGGCGGCGCTGGTACTCCAGAGCGTGTCCGTGAGGCCGGCCTTGGTCGTCACGTCCACGAACTTCCGGCCGCCGGCCCCGTCCGGTTCGTTGTGCCACAGCGCGAGCCGGCCCCAGCCGGTGACGAGGAGGTCCGGCCAGCCGTCGTTGTCGGTATCGGCGACCGCGGCGCCGTGCGTGTAGAACGGCGTCCCAACTGCTAGCCCAACGCGCGCGGTCACGTCCTCGAACTTCCAGTCGCCGAGGTTGCGGTACAGCTTGCACGGGCGGCCGACGATGTCGGTCTTTTGCGGCCCGGCGAAGTCGCCCCCGCCGGCGAGGAACACGTCGAGCCGCCCGTCGCGGTCGTAGTCGAACAGGGCGACCCCGCCGCCGAGCGATTCGAGGATCGCGGCCTGCCCGGACTCCTGGCCGTTGCGGTAGGTGTGGTCGATCCCCGACCCGGCGGTGCGGTCGGCGAAATACACGCTGGTCGGCTCGGCCGGAGTTTCGGGGGGCGCGGGCCCCGGCCCCGCCGGGTCGCGCGAACAGCCCGCGAGCGCGCAGGCGCAAACAAAGATCGCGACGAGCGCGACGCGGAGCGGGGGGGTCAGCGGGTGCGTCATGTTCGGCTCGAATGTTCGCACGCGGCGCGCACTTGTGCAAAAAGCCTGGGAAATCGAAAGATTGCCAAAGATTGCCAAAGATTGCCAAAGATTGCCAAAGATTGCCACTTGGCAATCTTTGGTTTTCCCAGGGCTTTTGGCCCTTTTTTTCAAAGATTGCCAAAGATTGCCAACTCGTTACCCGCCGTGGCGCACGCAGCTCGCGTGCTTCCCGACAAACCGCACGCGGGCCGCGTGCGCTACGGTCCGTTCCGGGGCGCCGCGCGGAGCCGGCGGGCGTACTCGGCCAGTTGCGCGTCGCCGAGCCGCTCGGCGCAGGCGGCCAGCGCGTCGCGGGTCGGCTGGTGCGCCGGGTTCACCGCCAGCGCGCTGACGAGCCACCGCGCGGCCCCGGCGTCCTGCCCCAATCGCGCCAGGATGACCCCGGCCTCGTACCGCAGTTCGGCGTCACCCGGGGTCTCCGCGACGGCCTTCGTGATCGCTTCCATCCGCTTGTAGTCGCGGTTGATCGCCTCGGCCTTTTGCTCGAACGGCGCGGCTTCGGCATCCCGACCGAGTCGGCGCAAGGCCCGCGCGAGCGTCTCGTTCGCGTCGCGGTCGTGCGGGGCCGCGCCGACTGCGCGGCGCAACCAGTTCACCGCCTCCTCGGCTCGATCCTCGTCGAGGGCCAACTGCCCGGCCAGCAGGCACACCGCGGGCGCCGGGTTCGGCGCGTCGGTCAGGGGCCGCAGCGTCTCGACCGCGACCGCCGGCGAGACGACGCTCCGCTGGCTCCGGGCCAGCCCGACGCGGGCCGCGGCGTCGGCCGGGTTCGCCCGCAAGACCGTCTCGAAGTGCGGGACCGCCTCCGGGTAGCGGCCGAGGCGGTGGAGCACCTCGCCGAGCTGCCGCGCGGCCTCCCGGCTCCGCGGCTGGAGTTGCAGCGCCTTCGTGTAGGCCGTCACCGCCAGTTCAAACTGAAGCCCGTGTTCCAACACGCGGCCGTGCCACAAATGCGCCAGCCAGTCGTCGGGGCGTTCCGTCGCCCACTTGTCCGTGACCCGGTACGCACGGTCCAAAAAGTGCCCGTGAAGGAAGCCCGCGACGAGCGCCTCGCGCACGAACCGGTCGTTTGCGGCCCCGACCGAGGCGGCCGGAACCTCCTCCACGGCCCGGACGTGCCCGGATTGGGTACGCCCGAGCGCCCGTTCGAGTTCGATCTCGGCCGCCGGGTGCCCCAATTGCTGCGCCCGGTCGAGGGCTTCCTGAGCGACCGTCGCTTGCCCGTCGCGGCGCAGCACGCGGGCGAGGGAGAAGTGAACCTGCGGGTCGTTCGGCCACGCCTCCCGGCAGCGTTCGAGGGCTTCTCGCGCGGCGGCGAAGTCACGCCGTTCGGCGGCGTCCTGCGCCGCGCGCCAGTGGCCCCGCGCCCGCCACTGCGGAACCCCCCAGAACCAGCCGGCGGCACCGAGGGCGAGCATCACCCCCAGAACGAGCGCGCGCCGCCGGAACCGCTGGCCGAACCGCGCCGGCGGGCGCTCGGGAGATGTCGGTGACCGAGTCGGCATCGGAAACTCGGTGGGTTCGAGCGGCGTGGACTCACCAAATTACACGCCACGCCACGGGACTTGACAAGCCTCTTTCACGGCGCCGGGATTGAGTGCCCGGCGCACGTCCGGCGCGGCACCGGGCGCCTCGCTGAGAACATGTGAAAATGATGAGACTTTACAAAACACCAAAAGAGCTTCAGATTTTCGAGGGCAAACGTTACAAATTTCTCGTTGAGTTTTCTCATTTTTCTGTGTATTCTCACCGGTTGAATCGCCCTACACACCCTTTCTCCCCAGGGGTGCTCGCTTGCGGCGCGCCGTCCGCATTGTGTGTCTCTCCGTACCCCTACTTTCGCTAGTGGGGTATGTCGCGTATTCCCTTTCGGCACAAGCCTTCCGGGATCAGTTGCAGGTGGGACGGGACGCGGTGCGCGGCGGCGACTGGGCCGCGGCGGAGGCCGCGGCGGCGCGCCTGAAGCGGGCCGGAAAGCCCCAGGACGCCCAACTGCTGCTCGGCCACATTTGGGCCGCCCGGGCGCGGCGAGCCGATGGCCGGGAGCAAGCGGACGCCTGTCGCAGCGCGATCCTTCACCTGACCCAGGTCCGCTCGGCCCCGATCGTGACGGAGGCCGCGGTCGTCGCGGCGGAGTGCCTCGTCCGGCTTGGCGAACTGCGCCTGGCCGAAGAGGCGCTTCTGGCCGTCGTCCGCCAGAGGCCCGACGACCCCGAAGCGCACCGGTGGCTCGCCGCGGTCTACACCGAGTTGAATTCCCCTCTCAAAGCGGCCCACCACCTGACGGAATGGGGGCGCCTCGACCCGTCTTCGGGCTGGGCGCTGCGGTGGGCGGGCTTCTTTTACAAGACCGTCGAGAAGCCGGCCCCGGCGGCAGACGCGTACCGGGCGGCCCTGGCGCGCCCGCTCGACGACGCCGTGCGGGCCGACGCGGCCCGCGAACTGGCGGAATTACTGCTGCGCCTGATGGAAGACCACGAGGGCGCGCTGGCCGCGCTCGCCCGGGCTCCCGAACCCGCGCGCGGGCGGCCGGAGTTCCAGGCGCTGCGCGCGGAAGCGTTGTGGGGTCTCGGGCGGCACGCGGAGGCCACGGCGCTCCTCGATGAGGCGCTCCGGGCGGCTCCCGACTCGGCGCCGCTGCTCCGGCTGCGGGGCCGCTTCTACTTGCACCGCGACGACCCGCGGGCCGCGCGCCCGCTGCTGGAGCGGGCCGCGACCTTCGCCCCGCACGACCCGGGCATCCTCAAAGACCTGGCGGACGCCTGCGAACAGTCGGGGGACAAGCCCGCGGCCGACGGGCACCGCCAGACGTTCGACCGCACCACGGCCCTCCGCACGCGGATGACGCAGTTGTACCTGGAGGCCGAGCAGCGACCGTGGGATCCGGCCCCGCGCCGGGAAGCGGCCCGCGTGTGCCAGGAACTCCAGCGCCCGGACGAGGCGCACATGTGGGCCAAAGCGGCGCGCGCCTGCGTGCCCGACCCGGTTGGCGGCGTTCAGAAGTGATGATCGCGACTCAGCCCGAGCAGGATACGGCATGACCACTCGCCTTCTCAGCCTGGTTCTCGCAGCGACCGTGGCGCCGCTCGCCGGCGGGTGTTCGGGCGCGAGCCGGAGCACAGCCCCGGCGGCCCCGGCGGCCCCGGTGGACAGCGCCGCGTTCTCACCGGACGGCGCGCTCCTGGCTTTCGGCTCGGGGACCGTGGTGAAGGTGTTCAACGTGGCCGACGGCGCGGTGCGCCACACGTTCACCGTCCCGCACCAGATCCCCGCGCTGGCGTTCTCGCCGGACGGGAAGCAACTGGCCGGGGCGTGTGCCGACAAGACGGTTCTGATCTGGGATGTGGGGTCCGGGCAAGTCAGCCGCACGTTCAGTGGGCTGAAGGCCCCGCCGACCGCGGTGGCGTGGTCCCGTAACGGGCTTCTGGTCGTGGGGTGCGGAGACCCGAACCCGTACGCCGACCGGCGCGGGAACATTCGCAGCGAACTCCGGGCGTACGAACCCGCCGCCGCCGGGGACGGCACGGAACTGGCCGATCCCGGCGACACGCCCACCGGGATCGCGTTCCTCCCCGACGGAACGAAGTTCGTGACCGGCGCGGCGGACGGGTCCGTCCGGCTCTGGGACGCGGCCACCCGCAAGCCCGCCGGGCCGGCGGCCAACCACGGGATCGCCATCACCGCCGTCGCGGTCAGCCCGGACGCTCGGTTACTGGTGACCACCGGCCAGGACAACTCGGTCGTCGTCTGGGAACTGGCGCCGCTCAAGCAGCGGGCCAAACTGGAGGGGTTGGCCGACCGGGCGAACCGGGTGGCGTTCTCCGCCCTCGGGCCGGTCACCGCCAGCGAGGACGGCACGCTGTGGGTGTGGGACACCGAGGCGAAGACCCCGCGGCACAAACTGTTGGAAAAGGGCACGCGACTGTACACCGTGGCCACGCCCGCCGGCGGGAACCTGATCGCGGCCGGCGGGATGGGCGGGGTCGTTCAGGTCTGGACCACCACAGCGCCCGGCGACCGCCCGCGCGAGTTCCGGTGACGCGTCCGGTTCGGCACCCGGTTTTATCTCTCGGGTCATTCAGGAGCCTGTTCCATGCTTTCGTTCCACCGGTGTCTCCCCACACTCGGATTGTTCGCCGTGGTTCTGGGCCTGGCGTGCCGGAGCAACCCGCCGGAACAGCCCCCGCCGAACGACGACGAGCAGAAGCTGATGCACCTCGTGCAACTGTACAGTCATTACCAGACGAAGCACGGCGGCAAGACGCCGGGGACGATCGAGGACTTGAAGAAGTGGGCCAAGGGGCTGCCGGCGGCCGAACTGACCAAGCTGGGCATTTCGGACCTGGAGGGCACCTTCGTCTCCCCGCGCGACAACCAACCGTACCAACTCGTGCGGCCATCGAACTCCGCGGCGGCCAAGATGGGCGGGCAACCGATCATCTTCTACGAGCGGGCCGGCGTGAACGGCAAGCACCGGGTCATCGGCGGAATGGGTACCCGCCCGCGGGACTTGACCCGCGAGGAGCTGAAATCGCAAGTTCCCGGTTTCGACGGTTGAAATCGGGCGCCCGAACTTTCGGGAAGCCGCAACGGGGGCGCGGCTTCTTTTCACGGTAGCCCCCTATCATCTGCGAGGAGCGTATGTCTCACAAGGTGCGACGCAGGAGATCGGTCGGCTTCACGCTGATCGAACTGCTGGTGGTGATCGCGATCATCGCCATTCTCATCGGCTTGCTGCTGCCCGCGGTGCAGAAGGTGCGCGAGGCCGCGGCGCGCATGAAGTGCGGGAACAACCTCAAGCAACAGGGGCTGGCCATCCACAACTTCGAGTCGGTCTTCGGCAAGTTCCCGACCGGCGGCGGGAGCTGGCAGGAGGCGCCCTCCTACGACGCCAGCGGAACCCCGCTGGGCGCGACCGACCAGACGGCCGGCTGGCTGTACCAGATCCTGCCGTACATCGAACAGGAGAACCAGTACAAACAGCGGGACATCTACCCCAGCCAGACGTGGCCGGGGAGCACCGACGCGCACGCCGCGGTGCCGCCGGCCAACACCAACGCGTTCCCGGTCGGCTCGCGGGTGTCGGTGCTGGCCAACAACATCTCGTGGAGCGCCCCCACGACGGTCCTCAACTCGGCCCAGCCGAGCATCTACCTGTGCCCGTCGCGCCGCGGCGGCCAGATCACCGACGGGTGGCGGTACGTGAAGAACGACTACGCGGGCGTGATCCCGCCGCCCCGCCTCCCGATCAACCAGGGGTCGGTCACCCCCGAGGACGTGTTCTGGGGCGACAACGGCCGGTACTACGGGATCATCAACGGCCAGGGGTGGAGCGACGACTACAACGTCGCCGGCCGCCGGCGGTTCCCGGCGTCCACGTTCGCCAGCTGCACGGACGGGACCTCGAACACGATCGCGATCGGGGAGAAGTTCTTCCCCGTCGGCACCGGCGGGGCGTCGTCCGACGACAAGGGCGCGTTCCACGGGTTCGACGACAACACGTTCCGCTCGACGGTGACCCACCCCAACTACGGCCAGAACCCGATGCAGGACTGCCGGCTGGGAACCCCGGGCTGCGCCCCCAACGACTGGAACATGAAGTTCCTGTTCGGCTCGGCCCACCCGAGCGGGATCAACGTGGCCATGGGCGACGGGTCGGTCCGGTCGATCAAGTACGGGATCAACCCGGTCACCTTCAACCAGCTCGGCCACACGTCCGACGGCGGGGTGATCAACCTCGATTGACCCGACCGCGGGTCACAACGGGTCCGCTGCGCCTGCTGCGCAGTCTTGCTTGTGCGGTCCGGGCGAGCCTGTCTCGCCCGGACCTCTTTCTCTCGGGGTTCCGGCGCCGGCTTTGTCCGGGTGTGAGTACAATTGCCCCGGCGGTCGGATCCCATTCTGCCACACGGCTTCTCATGAACTCGCGCCGGATCGCGTTCGTTGTCGTGGTACTCACGGCGGTGTCCGCGGGTGCCTGGGCGTTGCTCCGCCCCTCCGCGGTCCCACCCAGCCCCGACCCCAACCTCCGGACGGGATCGACCCCGCCCGCGGACCGCGCCCCGGGCACGGAAGACGACGGTCCGCTCCCCGCGGGGGTCCGGCCCGACTTCGCCGACGTCACCCGCGAAGCCGGGATCGACTTCCGCCACTTCGACGGCCGCACCCCGATGCAGTACGTCATGGACCAGACCGGGTCCGGGCTGGCGTGGCTCGACTACGACCGCGACGGCCTCTTGGACCTGTTCCTCGTTCAGGGGATGGCGTTCCTCCCGCCGTTTCCCGACCCGCCGCCGACGAGCAAACTCTACCGCAACCTCGGTAACGGGCGGTTCGCCGACGTGACGGCCGAAGTGGGGCCGGGGCACGTCGGGTGCGGGCAGGGCGTCGCCGCCGGCGACATCGACAACGACGGGTTCCCGGACGTGTTCGTCACCTGTTACGGCAAGCCCAACGCGCTCTACCGGAACGTGCCCGACGGCAAGGGGGGCCGCCGGTTCGAGGACCGGACCGCCGCGGCCGGGCTGAACAGCCACCCGGACTGGGCGAACCACGAGAACTACAGCACCAGCGCCGCGTTCCTCGACTACGACAACGACGGGCGCCTCGATCTGTTCGTGTGCAGTTACGTTCATGTGAACAAGGGGCTGGCCAACTACCCGGTGTGCCGCGACCGCAAGGGCCGCCCGGACGCCTGCGCCCCCGAGGTGTTCGCGCCGACCCGGTGCGTCCTCTACCACAACGACGGCAACGGCACGTTCTCGGACGCGACCAAGGCCGCCGGCGTGGACGTGCCGCAGGCCAAGGCGCTCGGAGTGGTCGCCCTCGACCTGGACGACGACGGGCGGATCGACCTGTTCGTCGCCAACGACGGGATGCCGAACTTCTTCTTCCGCAACCTCGGGGGCGGCCGGTTCGAGGAGGTCGCGCTGCGCAACGGGTGCGCCCTGAACGCCGCGGGCAACACCCAGGCATACATGGGCGTGGACGCCGACGACCTCGACGGCGACGGCCGCCCGGACCTGTACTCGACCGCGTTCGCCCGGGAAACGAACACCCTCTTCATGAACCTCGGCGGCGGCCGGTTCATGGACCGGACCGTCGGCTCGGGCCTCGGCCCGCCGACGTTCCACCGACTCGGGTTCGGCACCCTCTTCTTCGACGCCGACCGCGACGGGAGCCTCGACATCGTCGTCGTCAACGGGCACGTGTCGGCCAACGTGGACGAGGACGGCGACCCGTCCAACACGTTCCGCCAGCCGGCCCAGTTGTTCCTCAACAACGGGAGCGGGCACTTCCGCGAAGTGTCGAGCAAGGCCGGGGCGTACTTCCGCGAGCGACACGTCGGCCGCGGGGTCGCGGTGGCCGATTTCGACAACGACGGCCGGCCCGACCTGGCGATCAGCAACAGCGGCGGGCCGGCGGTGCTGCTCCGCAACCGGACCGAAAGCCCGTACCACTGGCTGCGGCTCGAGCTCCGGGGCACTACGAGCAACCGCGACGCCGTCGGGGCGAAGGTGACGGTCCGGCTGCCCGGCGGGCGGGCCCTCGTGCGGCACGTCAAGGGTGGGGGCAGCTACTGTTCGGCCTCCGACCCGCGCCTCCTGATCGGAGTGGGGGAGGCGACATCGGCCGTCGCGGTCGAGGTGCGCTGGCCGTCGGGAAAAGTTCAGACGTTCGGCCCGCTCGGCGCCGACCGGGCGTACACGGTCGTGGAGGGGGAAGCCGCGGCCCGGCCGCAGGGGGCGCGCCCGTGACGACCCGCGGAAAACATCGGGTGCTGGCGGTACTGGTCCTCGTGCTGCCGGCGGCGCTCGGGGCGGGGTGGTGGTACTGGCCCACCTACCAACTCAACCGGGCCGAAGCCGCCGCCCGGGCCGGGGACTGGGCGAAGGCCGCCGAACTCGCCCACCCGTACACCCTCGGCGACGCGCCCGACCCCCGCGCGCTTCTGATAACCGGACAGGCGGCCCGCAAGCTCAAGAAGCACCGCGAGGCCGAGGCCGCGCTGACCCGGGCGAGCCGCATCGCCGACACCCCCGCCGTCCGCCGGGAACTCGCCCTGACCCGGGCGGAGGTCCGGTACTCGGCGGTGGTCGAGACGTTCCTCGTCCGCGCGCTGGAGGAGAACCCGGACGACTTCGAGGTGCTGGCGGCGCTCGCCCGCGGGACCGCGGAGGCAGGCCGGTGGGGCGACTCCGTCAAGTACTTCGAGCGGGCACTGACCCTGCGCCCGGACGACTTCGACCTGCGGCTCGACCGGGGCTACCTGCGGCTCCTCGCCGCCACCGAGTACTCCTCCGGCACGGCCGCGGAGTCGGCCGCCGACTTCGCCGAACTCGTCCGCCGCGACCCGGACCACTACCTGGCCCGGCTCTACCTCGCGCACTGCCTCTTGCTCGACGCCAAGCTCGCCGAGGGCCGCACGCACCTCCTGGTCTGCGCGCGGATGAACCCGGGGGCGGCGGAACCGCTCATCGGGCTGTCGCACTGCGCGGTGGAGGAGAACAAGTGGGACGAGGCCGAGCGGCTGCTTCGCGACGCCCTGGACCGCGACCCGCGCTCGGCCCCCGCCTTCACCCTGCTCGGCGACGTTCACCTGCGCCGGGAGAAGTACGCCGACGCGGTCGCCGCGTACCGCCAGGTGGTCGCGCTGCTCCCGGCGGGGCCGGCGGGCTACCTCAAACTGTCGCAGGCGCTGCGCGGGCTGAAGAAGGACGCCGAGGCGGACGAGGCCCTGAACAAGTACCGGCAACTGGCGCCCAAGGCCGGCACCGGCCCGGCGCAGTCGGGCCTGCCGAACCTGTCGGCAGGCTCGACAGGTCCGGCAAGAACGCCCCCGCCCCGGAAGTCGAACCCATGACTGCCCGCAGCCGCCGCACGCTCGGCCTCGCCGTTCTGGTGGTCGGTATCGCCACCGGAGTGTTCGCGTACCGCGCAACGCGGCTCTATCAACCGCCGCCAGCGCCAGCAATCGACGATCCGCCGGCGCTGGCGGACAGCCCGTTTCGCAACACGCGGCCCGGGGTCGGCTATGTCGGGGACGACAAGTGCGCCGAGTGCCACGCCGAGATCGCCGCGGCCTACCGGGCGCACCCGATGGCGCGGTCCCTGGTTCCGATTAGTGCAGACGACGGGCCGCCCGGCGAGTACGACGCGCTCGGCTATCACTTCTCGGCCGCCCGGCGCGACGGGCGCGTCGTTCACCGCTACGAGAAGCGCGACGACCAGAAGCAGGTCGTTGCCGCGGACGAAACCCCGGTGCAGTTCGCGCTCGGGTCCGGCACCCGGGGCAAGTCGTACCTGACGCTCCGGGACGGCCGACTGACCCAGTCGCCGATGAGCTGGTTTACGCAGGCCGCGAAGTGGGATCTGTCGCCGGGGTTCGCGAGCGTCCTGCCGGGGCAGCGGGTCGTGTCCGCGGCCTGTCTGTTCTGCCACGCGAACGCGGTCGAGCCGGTGCCGCACAGCCGCAACGCCTACCGGGAGCCGGTGTTCCGCGGGCACGGGATCGGGTGCGAGCGGTGCCACGGCCCGGGGGCGCTTCACGCGCAGGCCCCCGGCGACCGCGCGCCCGCCGGCGGCTTCGACCGGACCATCGTGAACCCCAAACACCTCGCGGCCGAGCTGCGTGAGGCGGTCTGCCAGCAGTGCCACCTTCAGGGGGAGCGGCGGTTCGAGCGCCGCGGGCGCGAGGCGTTCGACTACCGGCCCGGCCTGCCGCTGGAAGACTACTGGGCGGTCTTCGTCTGGGAATCCGGCGTCGGCGGGTCGAAGGCGGTCGGGCACGTCGAGCAGATGGAGGCGAGCAAGTGCTACACGGCCACCGGCGGGAAGCTCGGCTGCACGTCCTGCCACGATCCGCACCGGGTGCCCGCGCCGAAGGAGACCGTGGCCTTCTACCGCGGGCGGTGCCAGTCGTGCCACGAATCCGGGAAGGGCTGCAGCGTTCCGGCGGCCGACCGTGAGAAGCGGGCGCCGGGCGACAACTGCGCCGGGTGCCACATGCCGCGGTACGCGAGTTCCGACATCGCCCACACGGCGGTGACCAACCACCGCGTCCCGCGGCGGGCCGATGCGGTCGCGGCCCCGCCCCCGGTGCCCGGGCCGTTCGATCCGCCCCCGACCCTCGTCAGCTTCTTCCGCGCGCGCACGCGGACCGACCCGGGCGCCGACCGCGACGTGGCGCTGGCCCTGGTTCACGCCGACCCGGTCCCCGGCCCGCGCCGGGACGCGCTGGTCGCGCACAGTTTGCCGCTGCTGGAGGCCGCGGCCACGCGGCACCCGTCGGACGTGCCGGCGGTCGAGGGGCTGGGGTGGGCGCTGGCCTGTCTGGGCCGGCCGGCGGACGCGCTCGCGGCGTACCGACAGGTTCTCGCCCGCGCCCCGGACCGCGAGCAGACCCTGATCCTCGCCGCGCAGGCGGCCGAGTCGGCGAGCGATCTCGACGCGGCGCTGGCGTTCCGCACCCGGCTCACCGTGCTCGACCCGAACCTGTCCGAGTACCACATCGACGCGGCCAAGTTGCACGCACGCAAAAAAGACTGGGCGGCCGTCGGCCGGTCGGCCTCCGAGGCCGTCCGCACGGCCCCGCTCGCCAAGGAGGCGCGGGTGCTCCTGGTGACCGCGCTCCTGCGCCAGGGGGACCGCCCGCGCGCCGCCGCGGAGTTCGAGACGCTGATCCGGCTCTCGTCGCCGACCGAGGTCGCCGCGCTGCGGGCGTGGTACTCCCGGCAGTAGTGGACTTGGGCGCTTCGTCCGGGACGAACCCGGTGCACAACGGGCACTTCTTCACGGTCGGTCTCCCGGACCGAGCCGGAGCCGATCGGGGCGTCGGTCGCGGTCGGCCCGGTACGACGACGGTCGGTGTCGGGGCGGAACGCGACCGGATGTGGGTCGTCGGATCGAGCGGGCCGAAGCTCCGAACCAGCCGGTTCCGCGCCGCCCTCACCAGTCGATCACGCACGACGGGAGCGCTTTCCGCAGTTCTTCGACGCCCGCTTCGGTCACCTTCGTCCCGGTGAGCGAGAGGCCCCACAGGTCCTTCAGCCCGGTCAGTTCCTTTAGCCCCGCGTCCGTCACCCCGGTGCCGGACAGGATCAGCACTTCGAGCTTCACCAGCGGTTTGAGGTGCGCGACGCCCGCGTCGGTCACTGCGGAGCGCGCGAGCGAGAGCGACGTGAGCTTCACGAACGGGGCGAGGTCCGCGACGCCCGCGTCGGTGATCTCGGTGTTGTCGAGGCCGAGCGTGCGCAGGTCTGTCAGCGTAGCGAGGTGCTTCAACCCCACATCAGAAACGGACGTGTGGTCGAGCGTGAGGGAGGTCAGGTGAACGAACGGGGCGAGTTCCTTCAGGCTGGTGTCGCTGACCGCGGTTGTGGAGAGGCTCAGCACATTGAGCTTCGTGAGCGGGGCGAGCGCCTTCAGTCCCGCGCCGGAAATGTGCGTGCGCGTCAGATCGAGGTTCGTCAGCGCCGGGAGCTTCGCGACGTGCGCCAGGCCCGCGTCGGTGACCACGGCGCCGTTGAGGTCGAGCGCCTGGAGTTTGGGGAACTCCGCGAGGTACTCCAGCCCCGCGTCGGTGATCTTCGTCCGACCGATCGCGAGCGCCGTCAGGTTTTTGAGGGCCGTGAGTTCCTTCAACCCGGCGTCGGTGATCGCGGTGTTGCTGAGGTACAGTTCGCGGAGCGCCGGGAGCGCGACGACGTGCTTCAGCCCGGCGTCGGTGACCCCCGACCCGGACAACACGAGTACCTCCACCTTCGTGTGCGGGGCGAGGTGAACGAGCGCGTCGTCGGTCACGCTGCGGGCCGTGATCGACACCGCGGCGAGCGCGTCGAACACACTCAGCCGGGCCACGTCGGCGTTTTGAACGTGTTCGCCGGCGATCGCGACCTCAACCACGATCGGACCGTCCCAGGTGACGCGCCCGCCGAGTTCCTCGAAGTGCGCCGCGGCCTCGACTCGCGGGTCTTTCGGCTCGTCGGGCACAACCGCAACGGCCAGCGGTTCGGGAGCGGTCGCCGCCGGTTTCCCGCACCCGGCGCACGCGCCGGCGAGCAACAGCACCACGAACCGGAGCCGCATCGGACGCCCTCGCGACGAAAAGGCATACAGTCGAGCCTACCCGGTTGTGCGGAGATGAGCAACTTCGTGTGCCGAACTGTGGACGCGCCGACCGCGGTCGGCGATGATGGGCTGCACCGAATCCGCGCACCCGACCGGAGGCTGCCGTGAGCGACCGACCCACCGTCCTCGCGCTGTTCGCGCTCGTCACCGCGTCGGCCGCGGTCACCACCCCGGCCCAACCCCCGATGGCCAAACTGCCCGTGCCGTTGCCGTCGGGGTGGTCAGAAGAAGCGCCGCGCAACGAACTCCGCCCCAGGTTCCACACCGACCCGAAAGGCGGGTTCGACGGGGCCGGGGCGCTCGTCATCACCGCCGACGCGCGCGAGGGGCAACACGGCTGGTTTCAAAACACCTTCGCCGTCACCGGCGGGAAGCACTACCGCTTCTACGCGCTCCACAAGACCGCCGGCGTCGCGGTGCCTCGCAAGAGCGTCTACGCGCGCGTCCTCTGGCGCGACGCGGGCAAGACCGTCCGTGCCGACCCGCCGGAAGGCGAACCGGCGGGACCGCTGCCCACCGCGGAGCCGGAGTATCCGACCGATTCGCCCGCCAAGTGGCCCGGTTACACCGTCGTGAGCGGAACGTACCGCGCGCCGGCGAAGGCCACACAGGCGATCATCGAACTTCACCTGATCGACGCCCCGAAAGGCACGGTCGCGTGGAGCGACGTGAGTTTTGCAGAAGTTGATCCGCCGCCGGCACGAAACGCGCGCCTCGCCGCGGTCCACTTCACCCCGAAGGGCGGCAAGACGCCCGCAGACAACTGCAAGATGTACGAGCCGTTCGTCGCCAACGCCGCGAAGCAAAAGGCTGATCTCGTCGTACTCGGCGAAACGATCACTTACGTCGGCCTCGGGAAGACGTTCGAAGAGGTCGCCGAGCCGGTGCCCGGCCCTTCGACCGATTACTTCGGCGAACTCGCGAAGAAACACAATCTCTACATCTGCGTCGGGCTGGTCGAGCGCGACAAACACCTGATCTACAACGTCGCGGCGCTCCTCGGCCCGGACGGGAAGCTGGTGGGCAAGTACCGCAAGGTGTGCCTGCCGCGGGGCGAGGTCGAGGGCGGCCTCACCGCGGGGAAGGACTTCCCGGTATTCGACACGCGGTTCGGCAAACTCGGCATGATGGTTTGCTACGACGGGTTCTTCCCCGAACCGGCCCGCGAGCTGACCGCCCGCGGCGCGGAGGTGATCGCGTGGCCCGTGTGGGGCTGCAACCCGCTTCTGGCCGCCGCACGCGCGTGTGAGAACCACACCTACGTCGTGAGTAGCACCTACACCGACGTGAGCACGAAGTGGACCCGCACCGCGGTCTACGGCCACGACGGCGGAATGCTCGCCGCGGCCGAGAAATGGGGCACGGTGGTCGTCGCGGAGGTCGATCTGTCCCGCCGGCACTTCTGGCGGAACAACCTCGGCGACTTCCGCAACGAGATCCAGCGCCAACGCCCCGAACCGAAGTCACAAAACAATTAGCCGCACGATGAACGCAGATAAAGACACGATTAAAGGCAGAAATCAAAGTTCTTGAAAACAACTCTGTCTCTTGTCTGGATCGTGTCTTTATCCGCGTTCATCGTGCGGCGAAATCTTCTCTTCTGGAGACCATATGAATCGTAGAACCTTCGCGAAGTCCGCCGGCGTCGCCACGGCGGCGGCCCTCAGTGCCCGGCGCGTCATGGGCGCGAATGATCGCGTCCGCGTCGGGTTTATCGGGCTGGGCAATCGCGGCGATCAGGTGCTCTCCGCGTTCCTCGAACACAAGGACTGCGAGGTCGCCGCCGTTTGCGACATCTACGAACCGTACGTCGAATTCGCGGCCAAGAAGATCGGCGGCGACCCCAAGCGGTACAAGGACTACCGCGAACTGCTCGCCAACAAGGATCTCGACGCGGTGGTGATCGTCACCCCGGACCACTGGCACGCGCTCCAGTGTGTGGAGGCGTGCGCCGCGGGGAAGGACGTGTACGTCGAGAAGCCGCTGTCGTTGTGCGTCGCGGAGGGCCGGGCGATGGTGAAGGCCGCGCGCGAACACAAGCGCGTCGTGCAGTGCGGGATTCAGCGCATGTCCAGCCCGGTGTGCCAGGAAGCGGCCGAAGCGATCCGCTCCGGCGCGATCGGCAAGGTAACCGTGGTGCGGGCGTTCCATGTTCAGAACGAGTGGCCCAAGGGCATCGGCAACCCGCCGGATGAGAAGCCGCCGGCGGACTTTGACTGGGAGGCGTGGACCGGGCCGGCGCCGATGCGACCGTTCAACAAGAACCGCGGGTTCTACCGCTTCCGGTGGTTCTACGACTTCTCCGGCGGCCAACTCACCAACTTCGGCGTGCATTACCTCGCGCAAATCCAGGCATCACTGGGTGTGGATGCACCCAAAGCGGTGGTCGCGCTGGGCGGGAAGTTCGCCAACTACGACAACCGCGAAGTGCCCGACACGATGGAAGTGCTCTGGCACTACCCCAACGACACGCTCGTGACGTTCTCGCAGTACAACGCCACCGGGGCGGCACCCACGGGCAAGCCGTGCGAGATCGAGTTCCGCGGCACGAAGGGCACGATGTACTTCCGCACGAGCGGCTACGAGATCGTGCCGGAAATCGTGACCCCGAACGAGTTCGCGGCCCGCACACCGCTGGATCGCTCGATCGAAAAGGGCTGGCGCACCGGGGCGAAAGCCCAGATCGAGGCGAAGAAGGTGGACGGCGCCATCAAGGACGCGGACCACGCCCGCAACTTCCTCGACTGCGTGAAGAGTCGCAAAACGCCGACGTGCGACGTCGAATACGGCCACCGCTGCACGACCGCGGCGCTCGTTGCGAACATCGCTCACCGGTCGAAGGCGTACCTGGAATGGGACGCGAAGGCCGAGCGGTTCACGAACAACGACGCGGCGAACAAAATGTTGAGCGTCGAGTACCGCAAGCCGCTCAAGATGCCCAGTTGATGGGAACGGGCGTGCGATTGATTTTCTCCGTAAGAACACCCGAGTTGTACCGCTTAATTGTTGTATTCAGATGAGGATGCTTCTGGCGCGAACCGGAAGCGACACAGCTCTGGGATGTAGACCATGCAGTACCAGTGCCCCAACTGTTCGGACCTCTGGGAAGTGGACACCGCGGACGGTTCGGCCCGGTGCCCGCGCTGCTCCGCGCGAATGCACCCCAAGCCTGTTGAGTCACAGGCGACGCCCGAATCCCCGCCCGCGACCGCACTCGAACAGCAACCCCTCCCGATCCAGACGCGCCGCCTGCCGGCCCTGCGCCGCGGTGTTCTTCCGATCGCCGTCTCGACCAAGCTGCCTGAACTTGTCGAGGAGAAGATCGAAGATCTGCGGGACCGAAGGGATCACCGACGCGAGCGGAGGCAGTTCGAGCGCGATGATCGTTCGAGCAACCGGATTGGCACGGCCGGACTGGCGATGAACGCAACGGCGCTGCTGCTGCTCACATCGGGCGCGGTCTTCGCGGCCGATCTCAAAGTGTACGCGTGGATCGTGACCCTGCTCGCCATCCCCATGGTACTTGTCGGCCTCCCCTGCTCCTTCGTCGGAGCGCTGCGAGTCGGCCGACCCCAATCCCTCTCTTGGATTGGGGTCGGCTTAGGCGCACTGCTCCTCCTGGTCCTCATCCCCGTGATGTTCTTGAAGATCCTCTGAACACCGTGGGGTGTCGTGTCCAAATCCCCGCGCCCGCCGAGCCGACCGTTACCTTTTGGGCGCTGCACGAACCGTCACCGGATCGATGCACCAACTCTCCGCCGGCTCGAAGCCGGTCCTGCTCGACCGCGGGCTGTTCCACGGCAAGCGGGCCGAATACGATCCGAAATGACGTCGCAGTCTTCTTGTGGTGCAGGCGTCCCACCTGCCACTGAACTCAGAGCAGGCGGGACGCCTGCCCCACAAGAAAAACGACGCGGCTTCCACTACGCCAGCACGTCCTTCACCACCTTGCCGTGAACGTCGGTCAGCCTAAAGTCGCGGCCGGCATAACGATAGGTGAACTTCTCGTGGTCGAAGCCCAACAGGTGCAACATCGTCGCGTGCAGGTCGTGGACGTGAACCGGCTTCTCCACCGCCTTGAAGCCGAACTCGTCGGTGGCGCCGACCGCCTGGCCGCCCTTCACCCCGCCGCCGGCGAGCCACACCGAGAAGCCCCAGTGGTTGTGGTCGCGGCCGTTGATCTTGCCGGCGTTCGAGCC
>CAZBXY010000025.1:39987-41211 GCA_964495365.1 uncultured Frigoriglobus sp.
GAGGATGAGTGTTTCCTCGAACAGTCCGAGGCGCTTGAGGTCGGAAATGAGCGCCGCGATGGCCTTATCGACCTGACCGGCGAGCCGCTTGTGGCTGATTTCGAGGTCATCGTGACTGTCCCACGGCTGCACCGGGCCGTGACTCACCTGCACGAACCGCACCCCGCGCTCGATCAGCCTGCGCGCGAGCAGTAAGCTACGGGCCTGCTCGCCGGGGCCGTACGCCTCCAGAACGTGCTTCGGCTCCTTCGTGACGTCGAACGCCTCACCGGCCTCGGTCTGCATCCGCGCGGCCAACTCGAACGACTGGATGCGGGCTTCCAGTTGCGGGTCGTTGGGGCGTGCTTCCTGGTGCGTGCCGTTCAGCTTGGCGAGCAGGTCGAGTTGCTTCCGCTGGTCGGCCTTCGACACTGCCTTGTTCTTCACGAACTCGACGAGCTTCTCCACGTCGGTGTGTTTGGAATCGACATACGTTCCCTGGAACACGCCGGGCAGGAACCCGGACTGCCAGTTCTGGTTTTCTTGCAGCGGGAAGCCGCCGGGGCACATCGCGACGAACCCCGGCAGGTTCTGGTTCTCCGTTCCGAGGCCGTAAGTGATCCAGCTTCCCATGCTGGGGCGGATCTGCCGCGGTTCGCCGCAGTTCATGAGCAGAAATGACGGCTCGTGATTCGGTACGTCCGCGTGCATCGACCGGATCACGCAGATGTCGTCGGCGTGCTTCGCGGTGTTGGCGAACAGTTCGCTGATTTCGAGGCCACTTTTGCCGTATTTCTGGAACTTGAACGGCGAGGGGAACGCGGCCCCGGTGCGGCGCTCGGTGCGCAGGTTATTCGTCGGCAGAGCCTTACCCGCGTACTTGTCGAGTGCGGGTTTGGGGTCGAAGGTATCGACCTGACTCGGCCCGCCGTTGGCGAAGATGTGGATGACGCGCTTCGCCTTGGCCGGGAAGTGCGGCTTCTTGGGCGCCAGCGGGTTGAGGCCGTCGGCCGCGACAAGGCCGGCATCGCCCATGAGCTGCGTGAGGCCGAGGAGGCCCATCCCGACCCCGCAGCGGGTCAAGAGTTCTCGGCGTGACATGGCGGACGGGATCATCGATCACCTCAACAACTCGAATGGAGCCGCGACCGGAAGGGAGCGGGCCAACCACGTACCCATCGCCCAGCGCCCGCGCCTTCTCGCCCGTCCGGTACCAATCGACGTTGCGCGTCGCAAACATCGTGA
>CAZBXY010000026.1:0-41028 GCA_964495365.1 uncultured Frigoriglobus sp.
CCCTGCCGCTGCCGGCGCAGGCGAAGAGGCTCCGGCTCGTGGAGAACCAGTCGTTCGAGCGGCTCGGCGGGAACCAGTCCGTCGCCGCGCGCGTGCGCGTGCTAGCCGCGACCCACCAGAACCTGGAGCAACGGATTGGCGAAGGTCGGTTCCGGCACGACCTGTACTACCGGCTGAAGGTGGTGACGGTTCACGTCCCGCCACTGCGCGACCGCCGGGCGGACATTCCCGAACTCGCACACCACTTTCTGTTCCGGTTCGCGCGCGAGGCGGACCGCGCCGTGCGCGGGTTCTCGCCGGACGCGCTCGACCGCCTCCAGCGCCACGACTGGCCGGGCAACGTGCGTGAGCTACAGAATTGCGTCCGCGCCGCGGTGCTGCAAACGGTCGGGCAACTGGTGACGCCCGAGCAGCTTCCCGGTTTGAGCGTGGCCCCGGCTCCGCCCGCGCAATCGCCGCTCGACCTTGCTGCCGTTATCGAGGCGCTGCTCCAGACCGGCGAGGGGCGGGTTCACGAGCGCGTTCTCGCACTCGCCGAGCGTGAGCTAATCACCCGCGCCCTTCGCGTCACACAGGGGAACCAGACGCAGGCTAGCGAACTACTCGGGCTGAGTCGCGTCACGCTGCGAAACAAGATGCGGGATTTGGGCATTCATGTGGAGCGAACGGTTTCCGGGCAAGACGGCGAGTGACGGCGGTATCGCGGACAGTTTCTGTCCGGCGCGGATCGTTTCCTCTCACCGTGGGGCGCGGCGCCGGCCGGGTTCGTTCATCGCTGGCGTCATTTCTGCGGTCATTTCCGCGGCATTTCTGGCCTCGGCCGAATTGGTGCCGGCACGGGCGCGGGACTTGCATTCGGCACTCCTCTGTGACCCCGACCCGCGAACGTTTGACCGACCCGACCCCGCGGCGCGTGCTCCAGTGCAATGCGTGCGGGCGCAGCACGGATTGCTCCATCGAAGACCTGCTCCGTTACGCGCGCGAGGGGTGGCCGCGCTGTTGTGGCCAGACGATGACCTTTTACACGGACCCCACGCGCCCAACCGACACGCTCGCACCGCCGACCGCGACCGATTGACCCGCCGAACCGATCCGCCGACCCCGCCTCGTAGCCGAGGGGCTTCGCATGGGACTGGTCCGACTCGCCCTGAGCAACTTCTACGGCGTCGTCGTCTTCGCCCTGTTCATCATGGTGCTGGGGTCGGTCGCGCTCGTCTCGATCCCGGTGGACATCCTGCCCGCGTTCAAGGTGCCCGCGGTCCAGGTACTCACGTACTTCAACGGGATGCCCGCACGCTCCACCGAGCGGACGCTCACCGACCGCATCGAGCGGTGGGTGAACCAGTCGCCGGGGGCCGCGAACGTCGAGAGCCGTTCGGTTTCGGGCGTGAGCGTGGTGCGCGTGTACTTCCGCGAGGACGTGGACCCGAACACCGCGATCACGATGAGCAGCTCGCTCACCGACGCGGCGCGGCCGTACCTCCCCACCAACACGCTGCCGCCCGTCGTTCTGCCGTTCGACCCCACCGGCACGCTCCCGCTGGGCATCCTCACCGTCAGCAACCCGACGATGGCCGAACAGGAGGTCAAGGACCTCGCGCGCGTCGAGGTGCGCAACCGGCTCGGCGCGGTGCCCGGCGCGGTCGCGCCGGTGGTGGTCGGCGGAAAGGACCGTCGGGTGATGATCTACTTGCGCCCTAAGGACCTCGAAGCCCGCAAGCTCTCGGCGGTGGACGTCGTCAACGCGCTCGACCGCGGGAACATGATGGTGTCGCCCGGAACCGCGTACTTCGGCGACAACCAGGTCGCACTCGACACCAACATGATGGTTCGGACCGTGGACGAGCTGAACGAAATGCCGATCGTGTTCGAGCCGGGGCGCCGCGTGCTGCTCCGCGACGTCGGGTTCGCGGTGGACGACGCGGTGATTCAGAAGTCGCGGGTGCGGATCAACGGCCAGCAGCAGGTGTTCGTGCCGATCTACCGGCAGGCCGGGGCGAGCAGTCTGGACGTTGCCAACGGGGTTCGCGAGTCGATCCCGCAGATGGAATCCGAACTCCCCGAAGGGAGCAAGCTGGAGTTCGTGATCGACCAGTCGGAGTACGTCCGCAAGGCCATCGAGAGCCTGATCCACGAGGGGATCGTCGGCGCGATTCTCGTCTCGCTGATGATCCTGATCTTCCTCGGCAACTGGAAGATGACGCTCATCGCGTCGCTGTCGCTGCCGCTGGCGATCCTCGGCGCGGTGATCGGGCTGAAGACCACGGGCCAGACGATCAACGTGATGACGCTCGGCGGGCTGTTCCTGGCGATCGGGCCGCTGGTCGATAACGCGATCGTGGTGCTGGAGAACACGCACCGGCACCTGGGCATGGGCAAGGCGCCCGCGGTCGCCGCGGCCGATGCGACCAGCGAGTTGACGCTACCCGTAATTGTGGCGACGCTCGCGCTCATCATCGTGCTGTGCCCGGTGGCGCTGACGCCCGGGGTCAGCGGGTTCCTGTTCAAGCCGCTGACGCTGGCGGTCGCGTTCGCGATGCTCGCGTCGTTCGTCCTTTCGTGGACACTCGTGCCGGCCATGTGCGCCAAGCTCCTGAAGGGGCACGGCCACGGGCCCGGCCACCACAATCCCACGCACGACTCCAGCGGTCACGAACTACCCGCCGCGCGCGGCCCTGGGTTCTTCGACCGCGTCTACGCCCGCATCAGCGGCGGGATCGATTTCGTCGGCCGACAGTACGCGGCGCTCCTCGCGGTGGCACTGCGGCACCGGGTCGCGGTGCTCGCGGGCATCGCGGTGCTGTTCCTCGCGTCGCTCGGGCTGGCGCGGGTCATCGGGCAGGAATTCTTCCCCGCGGTGGACGCCGGGCAGATCACGATCCAGGTGCGCGGGCCGTCGAACATGCGGCTCGACACCACCGAGCGCCGGATCGTCGATGTGGAAGCCGCGATCGCGGAGGCGGTTCCGCCACACGAACTTCAGATGGTCGTGTCCGAGATCGGGCTGAACAACGACTGGTCGGCCGCGTACTCGCAGAACGCCGGGCAACAGGACACCGTCATCCGGCTCCAGCTCGCGCCGGAGCGGACGAGGTCGGCGCAGGAGTACGCGGTGCTGCTGCGCAAGAAGCTCGCCGGCGACCCGCGGTTCAGCGACCTGGAGTTCAGCTTCGACACCGGCGGCATGGTGTCGGCGGCGCTGAACTTCGGGGCGGCCTCGCCGATCGACATTCAGATCACGGGGGGCACGCCGGAGCAGAAGTTCGAAATGGCCGGCAAGATCAAGGAGCGGATCGCCGATGTGCCCGGCGCCGCCGATGTCCGGGTGCTCCAGCGGAACGACTCGCCGTACCTGATCCTCGACGTGGACCGCGAGAAGGCCGCCGCGGTCGGGCTGTCGGCCCGCGACGTGGTGATGCAGGTCGTCACCGCGATGAACTCGTCGATCGCGCTGACCCGCAACTTCTGGATCGACCCCAAGAGCGGCAACCAGTATTTCGTTGCGGTGCAGTACCCGGACAACCCGTACTTCAAGATCGAAGACCTTCAGAACGTGACCGCGACCGGAACGAACCAAAAGTCCCCGGTGAACCTCGGCGCGCTGGTCACCCTGCGCCGCACCACGCAGCCGGTCGAGTTCAACCACGACGGGCTGAAGCGCGTGGTGAACGTACAGGTGAACACCGAGAACCGCGACATTGGTTCGGTCGCGGCCGACATCAGCACGCGCCTCAAAGACCTGGAGATGCCAAAGGGGATGAAGGCCGAGCTGCGCGGCGAGTACGCGCGGATGAAGGAATCGTTCGGCAGCCTCGCGGTCGGTTTGGCCCTGGCGTCGCTGCTCGTGTACCTGCTCATGGTTCCGCTGATGCGGTCGTTCGTGATGCCGCTGATCATCATGGCGACCGTCCCGCTGGGGCTGATCGGCGTACTCGTCACCCTGTGGGCCACCGGGAGCACGCTGAACATCCAGTCGGAGATGGGCGTCATCTTCCTGGTGGGTATCATCGTCTCACAGGGCGTATTGTTGATGGACTTCGCGAACCAGCTCCGCAAGCAGGGGCGCACGGTCCACGAGGCCATCACGCAGGCCGCGGTGATCCGGTTCCGGCCGATCATCATGACGTTCCTAGCCACGTTCCTCGACCTGTTGCCGATGGCGATCGGGCTGGGCCGCGGGAGCGAGGCGCTGACGCCGCTGGCGCGGGCCGTCGTCGGCGGGCTGGTGTCCTCCACCGTCCTGACGCTGTTCGTCGTCCCGATCCTGTACACCCTGTTGATCCGCGACAAGCACCACCGCCCGGGACACCCCGAAGACCACGACCACCACAAACCCCACGCGCACCGCGAGCACCGCGGCCACCCGCCGGAGGCGCACCCACATGGCTGACCACGACGGAGTCGATCGGACGGACCGGCCGCACGCGCCTCCGGCGGGGAGCGAGGTCGAGCTCCATTCGGCGAAACCCGCGCACCTCGTTTCGGGGCGGTCGCGCCGGCGGCTCCTCGTCGGGGGATTGTTGATCGCGTGTCTGGGTGGGGTCGTGTTCGGGTCCGGGGTGATGATGGGCTTTTTGCCCAAGTCCGTGGTCGCGGGCGATCCGAAGGCCAGCGGGCACGGCGCGGCACCTGAAACGGGACCGCAGTCGGTCCGGGCGACCCGCCCGAAGCGCGCGCCGAACTTCCGCATCACCACGCGGCAGTTCGCGGTGGTCGAGCCGTTCTACCAGGCCGGGTTGCGGGCGCGCGTCACGGGTGTTGTGCGGACGGTCGCCAAGGACATCGGCGAAACTGTGCGCGCCGGCGAGCTGCTCGTGGACATCGACGCGCCCGACCTGCGGCAGGCCGTCGAGCAAAAAGAGGCCATGATCGTTCAGCGCGAGAAGGAACTGGCGGCCACGAGTGCCGAGCTGGAGGTCGCGCGGACCGCCGTCGAGGCGGCGGCGGTCGCGGTCAAGTTCAAGGCGGTCGAGGTGGACCGGGCGAAGGACACGCGCGCCGCGCGCAAGATCGATCGGGACGCGGTCGCGGAACTGTTCCGCTCCGGGGCGGTGCTGAAGAACAAGCTCGACGCCGCGGCGCTCGATTATCAGGCCGCGGACCGGGCCGTCGCGGTCGCCGAGGCGGAGGTCGAGAAGGCGCAGGTCGAACAGGCCGGGAAATCCGCAAGTTTGGCCAAGGCGCGGGCCGATGAGGAACTGAAGCGCGCGCTGATCGAGGTGGCCCGAAAGGACCGCGACGCCGCCGCCACACAGTTCGCCTACTGCCGGCTGCACGCCCCGTTCGACGGGGTGATCGTGGCCCGCACCGCCGACCCGGGCCGGTTCGTCTCCGCCGGGGCCGGCGGCGCGGGCGAGCCGCTGGTGACCGTGGCCCGGATCGATCTCGTGACCGTGGTCGCGAAGGTGCCGGACAACGCGGCCCCGTTCGTCTCGTGGGACACGGAAGTCGTGGTCGAGTTCGCCCAACTGCCGGGCGTGACCGTTTCCGGGCCGATCACCCGCTACAGCCAGGCGATCGACCCGGCCGACCAGACGATGCGGGTCGAAGTGGACGTGTACAACGGGTCGCTGGCCGGCTACCGGGCGATGCTGGCCCGCGCCGGGGTGCCGGCGGCGGTCGGTCCACTGTTCCCGTTCGACCGGTTCGCCGGCGTCGCCGCCGCGGGCGCGGGACTGATTTGCAGCAAGGTCAACCACAAGGGGTGGGGCGACGGGGAGGCCCGCATCCCCGACTGGGGACCGGAGGGCCGCTACCGGCCGATTGTGCCGGGCACAACCGGGACGATGCGCCTCGACCTGGAGAAGTTCGGCGACAGCTACCTGCTCTCGTCGGAGACGATCTTCGGGCGCGCGGGCCAGTCGTACATCCTTTTGGTCGAGAACGGCGTGACGCGCTCGGTGCCGGTCGCGGTCCAGATGAACGACGGCACCCTCGCGAAAGTGGCACTGATCGAGCCGGCACCCGGCGGGCGCCAGGTGACGCGCGAGCTGACGGGCCACGAAGTAATCGTCGCGGCCCGCCAGTTGGAGGTGGGCGACGGGAAGCGCGTGACCCCGGTGTTCGAGAAGTAGACTCTCGCCCGCGAACGGATTCGCGGTCTTGTTACGAGTAGCTACTTTGTGGTGGTGCCAGTGTACCGTCCGCGCACGGAGGCGCACGGATGACAAACCGCGTTCACTTTGGGGCCCGAGCCGGGGCGGGCGTGGCGCTCGTACTCACAACCGCCCTCACGCTCAGCGCACAACCCCCGGGCCCGCCACCCGCGGTCCGGCCAACGTCGTACCCCATCGACCTGACCGCCGCGCTGCGGCTGGCGGACGCGAACAACCCGACGGTCGGCGTCGCCCGGGCGCGGGTCCGCGAGGCCGTCGCGCAGTACGACCGCGCCCGCGTGGCGTGGGTACCGACGCTCTCGATGGGGCCGACGTTCTTCTACCACGAGGGCATCGACCAGAACCGGCGCGGGGACACCTTCACCGTCTCGCGCGGGAACTACACGCTCGGCATCGGGCCGACGCTCCGCGTGGACGTGTCCGAGGCCCTGTACCTGCCGCTCGTCGCACGGCAGAACGTTCGCGGCACAAACGCGCTGGCCCGGGCGACCGTCAACACCGTCCAGCTCGATGTCGCACTCGCGTACCTCGACCTGGTAGAAGTTCACGCGCTCCAGGTCATCAACGCGGACGTTCTGGACCGCACCGAGCAGATCCTCAAGGCCGCGGAAGCCGGCGCCAAGAGCGGGATCAACAAGACCGCGGCCGACGTGAACCGCGCCGCCACCGAGGTGAACCTGCGCCGCGAAGAGGCCCACGTCCTCCGCGGGCGCGCGGCGGCAGCTTCGGCGCGCCTGGCCCGGCTCCTGGTGCTCGACCCGACGGTCGAGCTGCTGCCGTATGAGACCGCGGTCGTGCCGCTGATCCTGGTCCCGGGCGAATCGACACTCGACCAGTTGGTGCAAACGGCCCTTCAGGCCCGCCCGGAGGTCGCGGCGGCCCGCGCGGGCGTCGCGGCCACGGACGCGCTCGTGAAGCAGGCGAAGATGGCCCCGCTCCTGCCCCGCGTCCAGGGCGAGTTCATCGGCGGCGGCCTGAGCGGCGGGCGCACCGACGAGTTTGGCCCGCTCCAGAGTCAGTACAACGCCGGCGTCGCGCTCGTGTGGAACCTGGAGGGCTTCGGGCTGGGCAACGCGGCCACGATCCGTGGCCGGCAAGCTGGCTCCGACGCAGCCCGGTACCGCCTTCAGGAGACCGAGGCGCTGGTCTCGGCGCAAGTGGTGGAGGCGGCACAAACGTCGGCGGCGCGATACTCGGCGCTCGACCCGGCCCAGGAGGCGGTCCGGCAGGCGCTGGAGATGTACCGGAAGTTCCGCGAGGTGTCGTTCGCGTACCTCGGGCCGAAGGGGCAGTTGCAGTTCGACGCGCTCGAGACCCTCACCGCGGTGCAGGCGCTCAACCAGGCCCGCGTGCTGTACCTCCAGCAGGTGGTCGAGTTCAACCGCTCGCAGTTCCGGTTGTACGCGGCGCTCGGCCAGCCGGCGCTGGACGGCGCGTGTGCCGCGGCCCCGCAACCGGTCGCGGTCCCGGTCACGCCGGTGAAGGCGCTGCCCGGCTCGCCACCGAACCCGCGCCCGGTGCCCGGCCCCTGACCCCCTCCTGGCGCGTTGCGGATCGCCTGGATTGCCGACGTGACCACCCTGACCGCTGTCGGTTCCGATCCCGGGGTCACGCACCTTCGCGATCAGCGGCGGCGCCGATGCGGCCCGCTGCACCATCGACCCGGCCGCCGGGTCGATGTGGGTCGTCGCGGCCCCGACTTCGAGGCACCGCCGATACCGTCACGGGATCATTTGCGCACGTGCCGCACGACCTCCGCGAACCCCAGCACGCTCGCCGTCGATCCCGCGATCACCAGCCAGTCGATCACCCCCAGCGGTTCGACGCTGAACACCTTCCCGCCGAGGGTGACGATCAGCACCTGCCCGACCACCGTCAGCGACGCGATCATCAGGAACTGCGGGTTGGCGAACAGGTTGCTCAGCCCGGACTCGTTCGGCGAGAGCGCCCGGCAGTTGATCTGGTTCCACACCTGGAAGAACACGTACACGGTGAAGAAGATCGTCACCTGCCGGTACGTCAGCGGCTTGAACTCGTCCGACACCTCGCCGCCGGCGAACCACCCGGCGTGTTGCATCCCCAACAGTAGTCCGATCATCACCACGACGAAGAACGCGGCGGTGATGAAGATGTTGCCGAGCATCGCGGGCGTGAGGATGTTCTCGTCGCGGCGCTTCGGGGGCCGCTGCATCAGGTTCGTCCGCGGCGGCTCGCTACAGAGCGCGATCGCGGCGAACGTGTCCATGATGACGTTGATCCACAACAGTTGCAGCACCGTGAACGGCGGTTTCAGCCCCAGAAACGGCCCCAGGAACGCGATGACGAGCGCCGAGACGTTGATCGTGAGCTGAAACTGGATGAACCGCTGGATGTTCTCGTAGAGCGCGCGGCCCCAGTGGACCCCGCGGACGATCGTGCTGAACGCGTCGTCCAACAGCACGATCTTGCTGGCTTCCTTCGCGACTTCGGTGCCGGAAATGCCCATCGCGAGGCCCACGTCGGCTTTTCGCAGCGCCGCGGCGTCGTTGGTGCCGTCGCCGGTCATCGCGACGACCTCGTTTTGCGCCTGGAGTAGCCGCACGATGCGGATCTTGTCGAGCGGGCGCGCGCGGGCCAGCACCCGCAGCCGCGGGAGCTGCTCGCTCAGTTCCGCGTCGGTCAGCGTGTCGAACTCGTCGTGCGTCATGCTGATCGCGTCGGGCGAGTCCAACAGGCCGATCTCGCGCCCGATCGCGCGGGCCGTTTCGATCGTGTCGCCGGTAATCATCTTCACTTCGATCCCGGCGGACCGGCACTGTCGGACGGCCTCCTTCACGTCGTCGCGCAGCGGGTCGCGGATGCCCACCCAGCCGTCGAACACCAACCCGTTCTCGATCTCGGCCCGGCGGTGGTGGATCGCGTCTTCCTCGTGGGGGAAGTCCGCGGGTAATTCCGCGTGAGCGAACGCGAGCGTCCGCATGGCGTCGCCGGCGGCGGCGGCGATTTGCGCCCGAATCTCGGCCCGCGCGTCCGGGGTGAGGTCACGAACCGTGCCGTCGGCCGCGAGGTACTTTTCACACTGCGAGAGGAGAACTTCTGGGGCGCCCTTTACCAACGTGACCGCGCGCCCGGAGTTCTTGACGACACTCGTCATCCGCTTGCGGTCCGACGAGAAGTGAATCTGATACAGCACCGGGTTGTTGGTGCGCAGCTCGATGTAGCCGAACCCGGTGTTCCGCACCCACGCCCCGGCCGCCAGCCAGTTCAGGAGTGCCCCTTCGGTGCTGTTGCCGACCGTTACCGATTTGCCGTTCTTCTGTTCGAGACTCGCGGTCGAGTTCGCGGCCGAATTGATGATGAGCCAGTGCAGCGGCGAACCGGGCCTCGCCTCGCCGCTCGCGGTCACCTCGGATCGGGCGAACCCGCCGTCCTTTTCCGTGACCGCGCCGCCCAACCCGACCCGCGAGACGGTCATCTTGTTCTGCGTCAGAGTCCTGTTCTTGTCGGTGCAAGTCACGGTCTCCGAACCGATCGTCTCGCACGCCACCAGTTGCCGGACCAGTGAGTTCGCCTGGCTCAGTTTGCGCCACGCGATCGCCAGCGACACGGTCACGCTCATCGGCAGCCCTTCGGGCACCGCGACGACGATCACGATGACCATGTACACGAAGTACGACAGTAGCGCGCGGACGCCAGCGAGCAGCACCTTCCCGCTCTCCTCGCCCTCGGCCGGCAACCGAACTTCGCCGACCCACAACCCGCGGACGAGAAGAGTGACGAAGATCGCGATCGCCGCGACGTACCCGACCTTGCTGATGAGCCGCGCGAGGACTTCGAGCTTCTCCTGGAGCGGCGTGGAGGCTTTCGAGATGGTGAGCTTGCGCTGCACGCGCGACTCGCGCGTTTCCGGCGCCCGGGCGCCGCCCGCGCCCTGTTCATCCCCGACCCCCACCCGCTTCGCGGGGGGAACTTCCTCGGGGGCGGGGGGCGCCTCTTCACCTCCCAGGCGCCGGGCGATCTGGCCGAGCATCGTGTCGTCGCCGACGTTCGTGATGAGCATCTGCCCGGCGCCGTCGCTGGCCTGCGTGCCGCGGAACACGCACCCGGGCTGTTCGGGACCGTCGGAGGTGTCGTCCGGGCCGGCGGCGGTCTTCTTGACCGGCTCGCTCTCGCCGGTCATGAGCGACTGATCGACGCGCAGTTCGTTCGCCTTCACCACGCGCCCGTCGGCCGGGATTTCGTCGCCCATTTCGAGCAGCACAAGGTCGCCGACCACCGCGTCTTCGAGGGTGATGGTGTGAACGGCCCCGGCGCGCTGCACCTTCACGCGCACGGAGTCCTTCGCCGCGTTCAGCTTCTCGAACTCCCGGTCGCTGCGGTGCTCGCTGAGGAACGCGACGCCCGTCGCCAGCACCACCGCGACCATTACCGCCAGCCCCTCGTAAGAGGGGTGACCGACAGCGACGCTCGCGCCCACGAGTACTCCGGCGAGGCCGAACAGCGCCGCCGGGAGCCACTCGCCGAGTTTCGCGACCATTGCGGCGACGAGCACCGCCAGCACCGCCCCGAGCGCCAGTCCGCCCGCGAGCGGGGACGCCTCGAACAGATCGACGACGATCTTCAGCAGCGACGCGGCGAGCAGGATCTTGATGATGGGTTCGTCGAACTTGGCGAGGAACTTTTTCCACGCCGGTTCGCGGGGCAGGGGGGTGAGCCGGTTGGCCCCGAACCGGGCGCGGCTGTCGGCGACCTGGGCGTCGGTCAGCCCAAGTTCGGATGCCCGCGGGAACAGTTCGGACACGGCGCGGAGGGATCGCATTTGGCAGCTCGGCGGGCGTGGAGTCGGAGCGAACAGGTTTGGTATGTTCGATACGGCCGGCCGCGACAACGGCTATCCGCTGTGGGGCGTTGCTGTTTTCAGCCCCGGAGGGGCGGCCGACGTTAGAGCGGTTCCCGTGAAGGTGCAGCGTGTCTTTACGAGCCGGGACCGTCCGCCGGTCGGCCGGCGGTCCCGGCTCGCCAAACCAACCGGGGAATCGCTCTAACCCGGGGTGAAGCCGCGCAGCGGCGCACCCCGGGACAGGCAGAAGAAACCTCACGCCCCCGGGCGCCGGTGTTGGAGGTCGAGGGAAACCCCGGTGATGAGGCTCGGGCGACCACGAGGCTCGGCTCCCCGGGTTGGGTGGGGCGGGCGGACGATCCGCATGAACGGGCGCGGAGGTCGGGGTGTTGTTCCGCTGCACCCGTTCGGCCCGCCGTGCGAATCCGGTTTTGGCCCCGCGTCTGTTCGGGCCGCGGGTGCCCGAGTGGTGGGGCGGTCCATGCTCCGGGACGGGATTTGACTCCCCAGGGGCACCCGGCCGACCCCGCCACTCTTCGGTTTACGAAACATACAAGGGGCGACAGAACCTGTGCAGTCGGTTCTGTCGCCCCTCCGGGACTTGAGGGTTCTGGGATCGCGTACCCGGGGTTGTGCTCGCGGACTCGCTCCACCCCGGTCTAACATCGGCCACCCCTCCGGGGCTGACGAACCGACTTACCGGTTAAACAGAAACGCCGGCGTGTTGATGAGTGCCCACACCAGATCCTGGGCGCCCAGCACGCGGGCGTCCGCCGGCGGCACGTTCGCGGCCTCGGCGGCCAGCCGCTGGTACTCCTTGTCCTGGGCCAGGTACATCGCCCGCAGCGCGTCCTTCTGCGCGGGCGTGCGCTTGTCGACGGGCGTTTCCAGCATCGCGACCTGGGCCGCGGTCAGCGGGCTTTGGAGCTTCGGGTTCGGGTCGGTCGTCACCGACAGCCGGAACTTCCCGATCACGTGCTTGCCGCCGAACCGCTGGTCCAGAACCGCGGTGAAGTACAGCCCGGCCGGGCCGCTCACCGGGCGCTCGAACTTGAAAAGGGCCGCGTTGTCTTGTCCGAACCGCGGGGCCGTCGCCCAGCCGGTTTGCGGGTTGTTGTCCACCGCGTTGGCCGCCGGGAACCCGTCCTGCGCGAAGATCTGGGTCGCGCCGACCAGCTTGAGCGGCATCGCATTCGCGTCCGGTTTGTCGAGCAACTTGTACGTCAGCCGGAACTCGTTGAGTACGAAGTTGCCGTTGTCGGCCCGGCCCGGCCCCCGCGCCGGGAGAGTCGGGTCGGAAAGCACTTCGAGCCGGATCGCGGTGATCGGCGAGTCGATCTCGGCCAGCCCGGAGACGGTGTACGTGTCGCCCTCCGGCACCTTGCCGGTGGCCAGGATCGAGCCGTCGGGGTTGATCTTCAGCGGGGCGTCGGCGGCCTTCCCGTCGGCCCGGCGCGTGTCTAGCGGAATCCACTTCGTCGGTTTCTGCCCCCTCATGCTCTCTTCCCACGCGCGCTGCTTGTCGTCGAGCGTCAGTTTGTACGCCTCGAACGCCGCGGCCTTCGGCCTGTACTCCGCGACCATCTCGGCGTGGTCCTTCGTCGCGGCGCGGATCGCCTCGATCGCCGCGGCGCGCTCCTTCGGGGTCGGCAGGCGGTTGAGTACCGAGAGATAAATCTGATCGGCCACCTTCCCGTCGTCCTTCTCGGACAGCACCAGCCGGTTGATGCGGTTGTTCGGGTCCTTGATCGCTTCGCCGACGATCGGCCCGTTGACCATTGCCAGAACCGGGCCGAGGTTCAACCCGGTGCCGCGCTCGCACTCGCACGAGCTTTCGCGCACCGGCTTGTTGAAGAGGTCGAGGAACCCGCCGGGCAGTTCCACATTGCTGTCGACCAGCTCCGCCGCCCGCGCGCCGACCGGCAGCCCTGGCAGCCGGCTCAGTGACCCGGTCGCCTTGTGGATCGCGTCGAACAGCACTTCCGCTTGCAGCCGGCGGGCGGTCGCGTGCGAGTAGTTGATCTCGTCGTCGCGGTTCCACTTGTTCGTCGCGAGCGACAGTTGGTAGGTGCGGCTCTTGCAGATCGTCTTGATGAGCTTTTGCGTGTCGAACCCGCTCTTGATGAAGTCCGCGGTGAGCGCGTCGAGCAGCTCGGGGTTGGTCGGCGGGTTGCCGGCGCGGATGTCGTCCACCGGTTCGATGATCCCGACGCCGGTCATGTAGCTCCAGACGCGGTTCACGTAGCTGCGGGCGAAGTACTGGTTTTCCGGCGAGGTGATCCACTTCGCCACCTGCGCGCGGCGCGGGTCGGCGGCGACATCGCCCATCGGCACCGGGTACGGGAAACTCGCCTTCGCGTTCTCGCCGGTGCGGTCGTGCTTGATCTCGCCGCCTTTCTGGTCGGTGATGATCTCGACCAGCGGCTTCGCGCCCTCGACCGCGGTCCCGCCGATGTTCTGGCCCTTGTACTTCGGGTCCGGTTGCCGGCCCACCTGCGCGAAGTAGGCGGACAGGCTGAAGTATTGGTCCTGGGTCCACTTCTCGAACGGGTGGTCGTGGCACTTGTTGCAGTTGAACCGCACGGCGAGGAACAGTTGCGTGGTGTTCTCCATCACCGCGTCGGGGGTGCGGAGCGTCTTGAAGTACGCCGCCGGCGGGTTCTCGACGTTCGAGCCGGTCGCGGTCAGGATGTCGAAGGCGAACTTGTCGTAGGGCTTGTTCTCGGCGATGCGCTCGCGGATCCACTTGCGGAACGCGACGGCGCCGACATCGCCGAGGAACTTCCGGTTCACCATGAGCATGTCGGCCCACTTGTTCGACCAGTGTTCGACGAAGGCGCTGGAACCGACGAGCTTGTCGATCACTTCATCCCGCTTGACGCGAGAATCGCGCGTGTCGTTGACGAACGCGGTCACCTCGTCGGCGGTCGGCGGCAGCCCGGTGAGGTCGAGGTACACGCGGCGGAGGAACGTCGCGTCGTCCGCGAGGTCGCTCGCCAGCACCTTGACCTTCTTGAGCTTCTGGTCAACCAGTTCGTCAATGTAGTTGTGAACCGGGCGCTGCACCCACTCGAACCCGGAGCGGTCGCCCATGATGACGACCGTGCTGGCGGCGTAGGCGCCCTCGTAGCGGGCGAGCATCGTCGCCTCGCCGCGGCGCGCGGTGGTCACGAGGCCGGTCTTATCGACGGTCGCCACCTCGGTGTTGCTACTTTCGATGAACGTTTCCGCGGTCACGTCGCGCACCCGACCGTCGTGGTAGGTGGCCAGCACCGCGAACTGCTGCTTCTGGCCGATGCGCGCCACGGTCGGGTTCTTCGGGAAGATTTCCAGCGACTGGACGCGCACCGCGTCGAGGTCGAGCTTCACGCCCTGTGCGATCCACCGCCGGATCATCTCGTAGTTCGGGTCTCCGGCGTTCATCGTGACGCCGCCCTGGTGCGGCACGGCCCCGGCGGGCTTCAGGAGCATGAGGCTCTTTTCCGGCGCGGCCCGGTTGAACCGGCGGCCTTCGAGGTCATCGGTGAGCGCGCGGAAGTCGTAAATGGGGTCGTACCCGCGGAGCGAGAGCTTGAACCCGTTCTTGCCCGCCTGCGCGCCGTGGCAGGTGCCCGCGTTGCACCCGAGCCGTCCGAGCACCGGTTGCACGTCGGTCACGAAGCTGACCGCGGCGTTCTCGCCATAACCCGTCACACTGAGCGGGACCGTCGCGGAGGCGCCGCCGAGCGCGATGGCGATCTCGCCGCTGCCGTCGGCGGTCGGCCTCACAAGACCGGCCACGGAAGCCGCATTCTTCGGCGGAGTGATCTTCGCCATTCGAGTGGCGTCGAGCGTCTCGCCGGACTCCAGTGTCGCGGTGACGAGGAGCTGCGAGTACGCGAACGGTCCCTTGAGTTCGACCTTCGCGGGGCGCACGTCGAGTTTGGCGACCTTCGCCCCCTCGGGCAGCTTTTCCTGCGCGAAGGCCGGCGCGCCGAACGCTGCGAAACACACGACCAGCGGGAGGATGCGGGAGAGCTTCATATGGGAGGTCTCGTTGCGTGATGCTCGGTATTGCCTTTCAGCGCCGCCGGTATTCGTCAATCAGATCGAAAAAGAGCGCGAGTGCTTTTGCCTCGTCATTGCCGCATCCGGCCAAGAGTATGTTGCACCATCCCGCGGTGGATTCTCTCCATCCGAATCGTGTGGCGACCCAATCGTGTAGTTCGCCGAACTCGGGGTTGCTCACGATTTTACCACCACACTCATCGACTGCGAAAACACAGCCGTCAAGAAACGCTCGTAGTCGGGTGAGCGAGGGAACGCCAAAGTACATCCCCGGTCTTTGACGAATGCGATCGATCACGGCGTAGAGGTCGAATGGGGTAGCCATCGTTTTCCACGCCGTTCGCCGTTACTTCTTTGGCAGCACGGTGAAGCTGCTGATCAGTTTGCCGGTCGCGGCTTCGTGCAGCCACACCACGCCGTCGAACCCGGCGCTGGCGATCACCTTCCCGCCGGGGTGCCACGCGACCGCGTACGCCGGGCCGCTCACCTTCTCGCACACCACTTTGGCCCCGCTGGTCGCGTCGTACACGCGGACCTCGCCGCGGCCGTCGAGGCTGCTCACCGCAGCGAACTTCGCGCCTTCGGGGTCGAACGCGACCGCCGAGATGCGGCCGAGCATCTTCTCGTACTCGCGGACGCGGTTCGAGTCGTCGCCGATCTCGCGTTTCACCTCGCGGTGCATCTTGAAGAGCCGCGGGGTGCCGTCCGCCCCGGCGACGATCAGTTCGTCGTACAGGTTCGGCTTCACACCCGGGGTGTCAACCGGGAGCTTCTGGAGCCGCGGCGGCTGCGGGAGCATGAGCACACCGCTCAGGAAGACGGCGGGCACGAACCTCGGCGCCACCGGCCGGCGGTCCAGGGCCATCAACCCGCCCTTCAGCCCGCCGGGCGTGATGCTCGTGATGTTGTCGATGAACCGCTGCGTCTCGACGTGCGTCAGCTTCATGCTCATGTCGCGCCCGATGGAGGCGAGGTGAAGCCCGTCCTGCGAGAACACGGTGCCGAGCACCCAGTCGGAGTGCGTGCCCATCTGGAGGATCTGCTTGCCGGTGAGCGCATCGACCGCGCGGACGGTGTTGTCGGAACAGCCGAAGGCGATCTTGGTGCCGTCGGGCGCCCAACTGACACCGTAAAGGGTGTCGAATGTGACCGGGGCGGAAACCAGGAGCTTCTCCGTCTCCGGGTTCCACACTTGCACCTCGCCGAACCGCCCCGGCGCGCCGCCGACGGCCGCGATCTTCTTCCCGTCCGGCGAATACGCGAGCGACTGCACCCGCTCCGAGATCCCGATCAGGCGCGTCTTCAGCTCGTAATTCTCGGTGCCATACAGCAGGATTTCGTGGTACCCCGTGACGGCCAACGTCCGTCCGTCGGGGCAGTAGCTCAGCGCGGTGATGACCGGCGGCGCCGAGTACTTCGGCGGGTTCGCGGCGTCCACCGCGACCGCCCTGGCGCTCGCTGGCGTGTCGTCGGTCGCCCCCTGCACGATCCAGTCGGTGATCAGTTTGATTTGAGCGGCGGCGAGCGGGTCGCGGTTCTTGGGCATTTCGGCCTTGCCGTTGCTCTGAACCTTGAGCTGTTCGACGAGGTAACTTTCGGCCGGCTTACCGGCGACGACGCCCACCCTCCCGCGCTCACCGGGTTTCAGCAGGCTCGCGTGATCGGTGGTGACGTACCCGCCCAGCGGCTTGGCCGGCTGGTGGCAGCCGTTGCAGTGCTGCTGGAGGATCGGGCGAACGTCCTTGTAATAGCTCACCTTCACCGGGTCATCGGCGCGGGCCGCGACCGGGAGCGCGAGCGACACGAGAGCAATCAGCGCGTAACGAATCCGCATGGAAAGCGAACCTCGGCAGGGAGGGACTGCGGGCCGGGGTTGAAGTCGGGCAGGAAAGAGTAGTTTAGCAGTTCGCCGGGGGAACGAGCAATGGTATCGCGCAGATTCTCCAGAATCTGTGTCCTGGTGTTTTCGGTTTTTACCCCGAAGGGGTCGTACTCCCGAGCCCGGGGTCGGCACGCGCTTCGCGGGCGCCACCCCGGAAACGTTCGCGGGCGAACATCAACCGATTCCCATGCGGAGCGCGGAATGCGGAACAAAAACACAAGAGTTGCGGGTGCGAAGGTGGTATCCTGACTTCCGGTTTTCATTCCGCATTCCGCGCACCGCGTTCCGAGTTTCCCATGTACCGCGCGTTCGGACTGCTCCGCACGGATTCCGATTTCTCCCTCGACGAGGCCGCGACCCGGCTCACCGCGAAGTTCCCCGGCTTCGGGGTCGCGCGCGACGGCAATCAGGTCGTCGTGAGTCAGGGCGAATGGTGGATCGCGCTGGCGCTCGCCTCCGGGCCGGAAATCCGCGACGAAACCGAAGGGCTGCTCGGGCGGCTCGCGGGCGTCGAACCGCAAGAGGCCGAGGCGCTCACCGCGTCCGACCGCCGCGTCGAGGTGTGGACCGACGTGCCCGACCCGTTCATGGAACACTTCGACCATTACTTGTTCGTGATCGAAGTGCTCAAGAGCTTTAACGGCTTGCTGGCGGTCGATCCGAAGGAACCGGGACTGCTGTAACCCGCTTCCGACCTCTTCCCGGCGGGCCGCGTCTGCTATCATCGGGGCATGTCCACCGAAGCCGCCCTCTTGCGCGTGATCCGCGACATGCCCGACGAGGACACCCCGCGGCTCGTGTACGCGGACTACCTCGACGAGGAGGGGAACGCCGCGCGCGCCGAGTTCATCCGCGTGCAGTGCGAACTCACCCGGTTAGCGGAGGACGACCCGCGCCGCAACGCGCTCGAAGACCGCCAGCACGAACTGCTCGCCGAACACGAGTGCGAGTGGCTCGGCATCCCACCCGGCGACATGACCGGGCTGGCGGAGTGGACGTTCGAGCGCGGGTTCCTGAGCGAGGTCGCCGCGACGCCGGTGTTCATGCGCGGGCCCGGCAGCGACCTGTGGGCGGCGCACCCGGTGCGCCGGTGGAGCGTGCGGGCCGTGCCGGGGGAAACGGACTTCCCCGAAGACCTGCGCGACGCCGGGCAGCGGGGCTGGTTCGCGCGGCTCGAAGCGCTCGACCTGTCCCGCTGGTACACCGGGCTGGGCGAACTGAGCGGGTTTCTGGCGCGCTCGAACTTCGGCCGGCTCCGCGAACTCGACCTGAGCAACCTCGCGCCGCTCGACCCGCTGCCGGAAATCCTCGAATTCGCCCCCTTCCGCGACCAACTCAAGATCCTCCACTGCGGCGGGGACGACCCGTACGGCGAGCGCGGGCGGCTCGACGTGCCGGAGTTCGTCCGCGCGCTCGGCCCCGATTGCCGGCTCGAAGAACTCAGCGTGCCGGGAACGGCTCTCATGGCCGAGGACGTGCGTGACCTCTTCGCGGCGACCGTGTGTTCGCAACTGACCGCGCTCGACATCAGCCACAATGAGATCGCGCCGGACGGCGGGTCCGCGTTCCGCGCGGCCCGGTTCCGGCTCCGCGAACTCGATATCTCCAGCACGCCGCTCGGCGCCATCTCACTCGACCGGCTGCTCGGAAGCGGCGCGCTCGCGGACCTGCGCCGGCTACACCTCAACGGCTGCGGCAGCGCGATGGCCAACGTCCGCGCGCTGGCCGGGTCACGGTTCTGGGCACAGGCCGAGGTACTGCGGATGCAGCAGGGTTCGATCCCGGAGACCTCGCTCGAACCGCTCTTCGCGGGTCGCGGCCCCGCGGCGCTGCGAACGCTCGACGTGGGCCAGAACTGGGTACGCGACGCCGGCGTGGCTCAGCTGTGCGACGCCCAATGGGCCGGTTCGATCACCTACCTCGACCTCTCGCAAAACTACCTCACCGACGACGCGCTCCGCACGATCGCCAAGAGCGGGCGATTCAAGAACCTCCGAACGTTGCACCTGAACTTCAACAGCGTCTACCACCAGGACGGCGCGGACCCTGGCGAGTCGGTCACCGACGCCGGACTACGCGCGCTGGCGGAGTGCCCCGATCTCGCGAACCTGCGCGTGCTGTCGGTGAGCGGCACGCGGATCACCGCGGCGGGCGTGGACGCGGTGCTGAACGGCCCGTACTGGCGCCTGAGCGGGTTGCGGCTGTCGCAGTGCCAGTTGCGGCCGAAAGCGATCGACGTGCTGGCCTCGTCGCCGCGCCTGGCGCGGTTGGAAGTCCTCGACCTCGGCAACAACGACGAACTGAACCTCGACGATCTGGCCCCACTGGCTGAGTCGGAGTACCTGTCTCCGCAAATGGAACTGGACATCGGCGGCGTGTACGCCGGCGGCACCGCGATCCGCACGGCACTGCGCGAGCGCCTGGGGTGCCGACTCAGCGAGTGAGGGCGGTGCGGTGCTTTTGCCCACTTGTTCTCTGCCCCGTTGGGCCGGGGAAGTGCCGTCACGGCTCCGCCCGCCCCTCGCCTCTGTCAGCGCTTCGCTTCCCAGACGCGAACGGCGTGATCGAGGGCGTAAATCCGGTCGTTCTTGGCGTCCCACGCCAGCCCGGTGATCGCCTCCGTGACGCTCGGCAGCGCGAGCAACTCGCGCCCGCTCTCCACATCCCACAACCGGGCCGCCCGGTCGGCCCCGCCGGACACCAGCCGCGTGCTGTCGGGGCTGAAACACAACACACGCGCGCTCACCCGCAGGGCGCTGCCGATGAAGCTGCGGACCTCGCGCCCGGTGGCCGCGGCGCGAAGCCGGATCGTGCGGTCCTGGTCCACGGTGGCCACCCACTGCCCGTTGGGGCTGAAGCACAGCGCCGTCGCCGGCGGGAGGTCCGCCCCCCAGGTGATGCGGGTCCGGGTCGCGACGTCCCACATCGTCACCCCCTCGGCCCCCGCGACTGCCAGGCGCGTGCTGTCGGGTGAGAACTCGATCATGTGAACGAACCTCGTGCCCGCGTCGATCACCCCCCGCGCGGTGCCGTCGGGGCCGTACAACTGAACCCCGCCCGCCCGGAGGTCCCAGACCGCGATGTACGCCCCGTCGGGCGAGACCGCCGTCCGCCGCCCGGTCGGCACGGTCGTCACGGGCGGCGGACGCGGCGCCTCGAACGGGCGGTTCCACACCTCGGCCCCGGTGCCCGGGTCCCAGAGCGCCACGCCGCCGATGAGCCGGTTCGTCACCAGCCGCCCGGTGGTCGGGTGGAACACGCCGTCGGGCCAGCTCGTGAGCCGGCGCTGTTCGAGGCCGGTCGCGGCGTCGAGGATCATCACCGCGGCCGAGGTCTTGCCGGCGCTGATCCGCGGGCCGACCGCAACCCACAACCCGTCCGGCGAGATCGACAGCCCCCCCACTCCGTCGCCGACAACGGCCAGCGTGCGCACCTCCGCCTGCGAGCGCTCGTCCCACAGCCGCACCGTCTGGTCGGCCCCGCAGGAGGCCAGTTGCCCGCGCGGCCCGATCGCCAGCGCGACGAGCGGCCCGGAGTGCCCGCGGAACACCCGCGCGACCCGCCGCCGGAGCGAGTCCCACACCACCACCTCGCCGTTGATCCCGCCGATCACGACCCCGCGCCGGGCCGGTGCCCCGGCGAGTGCGGGCCGCTCCCCGGTCGGGTAGTCGAGCCGGTCGTGTACCTCGCCCGTCGCCGGGTCGGTGAACAGCACGAACCCGCGGTGCGCCTCCGCCAGCAGTTTCCCCTCCGCGGTCAGCGCCAGACCCGAGACCGCGGTCGGAGCGGCGCGGCTGCTCAGGTGCTTGCCGCTCGCCAGATCCCAGGTGCGAATCGACTGGTCGAGCGCGCCGGTGATGAGCCGCCGGCCGTCCGGGGTGAACACGCCCGCGGTCACCGAACCGCCGTGCCCGCGGAGTTCCCCGGCCGGCTCCCAGTCGGCCGGCCCGGGCGCGGCGGGCACGGCCCAGAGGCGGACGGCGGGCCCGTTGGCGGTCGCGGCGCGGGTGCCATCCGGGCTGAACGTGACCCATCCCGTCCCGGCCAGCTTCGCCACCGCGCCGCCGGTGTCCGCGTCGAAAACCGTCACCCCGTTGAGGTCGGCGACCGCGACCCAGGGGCGCGTCGGGTGGGGCGCCAGCGCGCCGATCGCCACGTTGCCGAACTTCCACTCGCGCTGGCTCCGCTGTCCCGCCGTGTCCCAGACGCGAACGACGCCGTGGGGGTCGCCGGAGACCAGCCGGCCGTCGGCCAGGAACGCGGCCCGGATTGCCGGCGGGTGCCCGTTCAGGACCGTACTCCGCGCCCGGCGGAGCGAATCGAGGTACCGCCACTCCCACCCGCGGAACGGCTCCGGGCACTCGTCCAACAGCGCCCACGCCTCGGTCAACTGGTTCGCCGTGTACAGCCGCCCGGCCGACGAGACCCGCTCCAGGTACAGCGCCCGCTGTTCGCTGTGGAGCGTGTCCTTGAGCCGGTCGCGGGTCGTCTTCTCGCGGGCGAGTGTGTCCTCCAGCGCGTACCGCAGCGCGCACTCACGCAGGTACGCCTGGTGCCGCTCACGTTCCTTTTCGCTGACGCGCTCGTAGCTGACGGCCAGAACGGCCACCGCGCCAACGAGTGCCGCGAGGGTCGTGAGGGCGAGCACGGTGACGACCGGGTGCCGGCGCACCCGGCGGTACGCGAGCTCCCACGCGCGGGCCGGGCGCGCGGCGATCGGCAGTCCCTTGCGCCACTGTTCCAGGTCGTCGGCCACCTCCGCGGCGCTGGCGTACCGGCGCGCCGGGTCTTTTTCCAGGCACTTCAGGCAGATCGTGTCCAGGTCGCGCGGCACCGCCGGGTTCGCCGCCGACGGCGGCGCGGGCGGCTCGTTGGCCACGCGGTCGAGCGTCGCCAGCGGCGTGTCGGCCGCGAACGGCGCCCGGCCGGTGAGCTGGTGGTAGAGGATCGCGCCCAGCCCGTACACGTCGGCCGCGGTGGACACCGTCTTGGGACTGCGGGCCTGTTCGGGGGCCATGTACGCGGGCGTACCGGCGACCACCGCGGTCGCGGTCGGCGCGTCGGGATCGACCCGCCCGGCCAGCCCGAAGTCGGCGACGTGCGGCCGGCCCGCGTCGTCGAGCAAGATGTTGGAGGGCTTGAGGTCGCGGTGCAGGATCCCGCGCTGGTGCGCGTGGTGAACGGCGCGGGCGATCGTTTCAACGGTCCGCGCCTGGGCGCCGATGTCGGTTCCGGGGCCGGCCGGGGCCGCGTCCAGGCTACCGCCGGGGTACCACTTCATCACGAAGTACGGCACGCCCGGCCCGTCGTCGGCCGCGCGCCACTCGCCGACGTCGTACACCGGGACGATGTTCGGGTGGTCGAGCCGGGCGATCGCCTCGGCTTCACGGGCGAACCGCGCGCAGCTCTCCGGGCGCGGAACGGTGGCGAACGTCTTGACCGCGACCGTGCGGTGCAGGAGCAGGTCGCGGGCCTTGTACACGACGCCCATCCCGCCGCGCCCGAGTTCGCCCTGGATCTCGTAACTGGTGCAGATGAGCGCCGGGGCGACCAGCGGCGCGCCGGGGCGCTCGGCCGGGCGCGTGACCGCGAACCACCCAGTCCCGCCGACCGGGAGCCGGGTGCGGAGTTCGGCGGTGTGTTCGGGGAACCGGAGCCAGAACTCCTCGGGCCACGCCGGCGGGGTGTGCCGGTTACGCAGCGCGAACTCGGCCGCGAGCAGCTCGACCGTGTGTTCCGGCTCACCCAGCTCGGGGAACCGCGCCAGGTAATCTTCGGCCCGCGCGCAGTCGCCCGCGCGGAGCCGGAACTCCAGGTCGATGTGCACGAGTTCGACCAACAGGCGGACCGAGTGCGGTCCGTCGGGCGAGACGAAATCGCCGACGTCCGGGCGCTCGTTCTCGCGCCACGCGTCCTCGAACCGGCGGATCACCGATTCGCACGCGGCCCACGCCGTTTCGCCATAGGTCGATCCGAGTAGCATGGACCTGTTCCCAACGGGAGCGGATGGGACGCGATGAATACCGTGTCAGAACGACGAGCTTACAACAGATTCCCAACGTTTTCACTCCGGGTCGGTCTGCATCCGTTCGAGCCGCTTGCGGATGTGCTCGCGGAGCCGGCGCACCGAGCGCTCGGCGCGGCCGAGCTTCTCGCTGATCTCGGTCGCGGTGTGGCCCTGGAGGCTCAGTTCGAGGATCGCCCGCTCGTCCGGGTCGTCGATCGTGCGGAACAGGGTCTCCACCGTTTCCGCAAGTGCCGCAGCCTCATCCGGTTGCGGCTCGCGGTCCAGCGCCAGGTCCACGACACCCGGGGTGCTGTCGTCGGCGCTTCCGGTCGAGGTCTCGCGGGTCACGTCCCGCTTCTCCGCCCGGTAGTACGCGGCGCGGTCGGCACACTTGCGCAGCGTAATCATGGTGAGCAGGCCCCACAGCCCATCCCACGTGCCGACGTCCAGCGCCCCGTCCCGCTGCCGCAAGAAGAAGCTCTTGTACGCGGACTGGACCACGTCCTCGGGATCGACCTTGGCGATCATCCGGGCGTCGAGGTGCCGGCGGGCCAGCCCGGCGAGCCGGGCGGCGAATTTCACGAACACCTCGCGCGCGGCCGTGTCCTCACCGGACCGCAACCGGCCCATTAATTCGGCAAACGAATCGTGCGGCGACATTTCCAACCTCCGCGGAAGAAGGAACGCGGAATCTTTTGGCCGAGTTTCGGCCGGCCGCGGATGTACCCGCTGTGCCCGAGTGTAATGCGTTGGTTCGCGGGTCCATTTTACTCCGCAACCCGCCCGCCGGCGCATCCATTACCGGTGTTCCGCCCGTCTCGCCCTTACGGCCACACCTGACTTCCGTACCCGCAACCTCTCCCCGGGAGTGTGTTCGATGCTGCGCGCAATGTTCAAGGCCATGTTCAACGAATCGAAGTCGGCCCCCACTCGGACCCGGACGAACCCGAACCGGTTCGCGCCGGCGGTTCAACCGCTCGAAGCCCGCGAGGTGCCTGCGGTCGCGACGTTCACGGTCGGCGACACGGTCTTGATCGCGGATAGCGACAACCGGGACGACACCGCCGTTGTAAGCGATGAGGACGCTTCCGTTGCCAAGGTCAAGTTTCAGGACATCTCCATCACGACCAAGGTGCCCAAGTCGAGTCCCGGCTAATCGTCTCATTCGATCCCCTAACCCTCTTTCGGCCGGTCGCGTGACCGTCGGCGCGCGAAGTGCGCGCCGGGCCGACACCCTACTTTCGATTCCCGATACCGGAGATTGTTCATGTTCCGTTCGCTGTGGAAGAAACTGTTTAACACCCGCCGGACCGCGCTCCCCCTGCGGTTCACCCCGTCGCTCTTCCCACTGGAGAGCCGCGAGGTGCCCGCGGTCGTCGCTACGTTTTCCGCGGGCACGCTCACCGTGTTCGGTGACAACCTGGACAACAACATCACCGTCAGCCGCAACGCGGCCGGCACGCTCTTGGTCAACGGCGGGGCGGTCGCGGTGCTCGGCGGCACACCTACTGTTGCTAATACGAGCCTGATCCAGGTTTTCGGACAGGGCGGCAACGACACGATCACCCTGAACGAGGCCAACGGCGCTCTCCCGCGGGCGAACCTGTTCGGCGGGTCCGGTAACGACACGCTCACCGGCGGGTCGGGCGGCGACATGCTGTTCGGGCAGTCCGGCAACGACACGCTGCTCGGCAAGGGCGGCGCCGACTTCCTGTTCGGCGGCACCGAGAACGACACCCTGACCGGCGGCGACGCCGACGACCAGGTATTCGGCGAGTCCGGCGACGACCGGATGATCTGGAACCCGGGCGACGACACCGACCTCAACGAGGGCGGCGCCGGGGCCGACACGGTCGAGGTCAACGGCGGCAACGGCGACGAGCAGTTCACCGCGACCGCCAACGGCACCCGTGTGCGGTTCGATCGGATCAACCCGGCCCCGTTCTCGATCGACATCGGCACGAGCGAGAACCTGGTCGTCAACATGAACGGCGGGGCCGACACCTTCTCCGCCACCGGTAACCTCGCGGCGCTCATCAAGATCACCGTGGACGGCGGAACCGGCAACGACACCATTCTGGGGAGCAACGGCATCGACCTGTTGCTTGGCGGCGACGGCGACGACTTCATCGACGGCCAGCAGGGCAACGATGTGGCGCTGATGGGCGCCGGGAACGACGTGTTCCAGTGGGATCCGGGCGCCGGCTCGGACGTGGTCGAGGGGCAGGCCGGCGCCGACCGGATGCTGTTCAACGGCAGCGCGGGCAACGAGATCTTCGCCGCCTCGGCCAACGGCGGGCGCATGCTGTTCACGCGCAACCTCGGCAACATCGTCATGGACCTCAACGACGTGGAGGTCATCGACCTCAACGCGCTGGCCGGGACCGACACCGTAACGGTGAACGACCTCTCCGGTACCGACGTGACGCAGTTCAACGTCAACCTCGGGGGCACGATCGGCGGCACCGCTGGCGACGGCGCGGCCGATGTCGTCATCGTCAACGGCACCAACGGCACCGACATCATCGACGTGTTCGGCGCGGGCACGGCGGCGTCCGTGGTTGGGCTGTCGGTGGTCGTAAGCATCACGAATGCCGAGGGGGCGAACGACGCGCTGGTCGTCAACGCCCTGGGCGGCAACGACGGGGTGACCGCGACCACGCTCCCCGCGGGCGTTGTCAAGCTGACGGTGGACGGCGGCGCGGGCGACGACGCCCTGTTAGGCAGCCAGGGCGCCGACACGTTCCTCGGCGGCGACGGCAACGATTTCATCTTCGGCGACAACGGCAACGATCTCGCGCTGATGGGCGCCGGGGACGACATCTTCCAGTGGAACCCGGGCGACGGCAACGACACCATCGAGGGCCAGGCCGGCACCGACCGGATGCTGTTCTTCGGGTCGAACGTCAGTGAGAGCATCAACATCGTCGCCAACGGCGGGCGTGTGCTGTTCCTCCGCGACGTGGCGAATGTCACGATGGACCTCGACGACGTGGAGAACATCGAGTTCCGTGCCCTCGGCGGGGCCGACAACATCGTGGTGGGCGACCTGACCGGCACCGACGTGACGCGGGTCGATCTCGACCTCCGCGGACCCAACGGCGGCGACGGCGCGGCCGACACGGTTACCGTCAACGGCACCAACGGGGCCGACGTGTTCGGCGCCGCGGGCGACGCCGGCGGGGTGAACGTGTTCGGGCTACCGGCCGCGGTCAACATCTTCTTCACGGAAGCCGCGAACGACCGGCTCGTACTCAACGCCCTGGGCGGCGACGACGTGGTGAACGCCTCATCGCTGGAGGCCGACGGCATCCAGCTCACGATGAACGGCGGCCTCGGCAACGACGTGTTCCTCGGCAGCGAGGGCGACGACCTCATCAACGGCGGCGACGGCAACGACACGGCCTTCATGGGGGCCGGCAACGACACCTTTGTCTGGAACCCCGGCGACGACAACGACACCCTTGAGGGGCAAGACGGCTTCGACCGGATGGTCTTCAACGGGTCCAACGCGGCCGAGCAGATCAACATCTTCGCCAACGGCGGGCGCGTCCTGTTCACCCGCGACATCGCCAACGTGGTCATGGACCTCAACGATGTCGAAGGGATCGACTTCAACGCCCTCGGCGGGGCCGACCGGATCACCGTCCACGATCTCTCCGGCACGGACGTGACCGAGATCAACCTGAACCTGACTGAGGCCGCCAACCTCGCCGGGGCCGACACGGTGATCGTCCAGGGAACCAATGGCGACGACGTGATCTTGGCGGTCGGCGACGCGAGCGGCACGTCCGTGTTCGGGCTGGCCGCTCAGATCAACATCACCGGGGCCGAATCGGCCAACGACCGGCTCGTGCTGAACGCGCTGGCCGGTGATGACGTGATCGAGGCGAGCGGGCTGGCGGTCGGCGCGATCCCGCTCACCGCCGACGGCGGGGCGGGCAACGACGTGATCGTCGGCGGTGACGGGAACGACATCCTGCTCGGCGGCGACGGCGACGACGTGCTGGTCGGCGGCTTCGGGATCGACATCCTCGACGGCGGTCTCGGCGACAACGTCGTGATCCAGTAACGCGAGCGATCGTGAAACAGGAGCGGCCCCGGTTCTTACCGGGGCCGCTTTTTCGTTACCGGGGCCGGAGGACGATTCGGAACCCGACCGCGGACTCGGTGTCGATCCACTCCAGCGACCCGGGCTTGATCTCGGCGAACGTGGTAACGACCAGTTCGTTCGGGCCGTGGCCGACAACGACCGCTTTCCGCTCGCCGTCGGGGATGAGCGCGAGGTTGACCTGTTGAGTGGCGATATCCTCGCCGAGCCACTCCTGACCGTTGGACACGAGCTGGTGAATTTCCCACGGCCGGCTCACGTCGGTCGTGGGCCGATCGACCGGCCAGGGGCCGCGGGTCAGCCCGAGCGCGAGGTTCCGGTCGATGAGCTGGTTCCGCTTGTCTTTTGCCTCCGCCTCGCCCTTCAGCCCCTTATCGATCAGCGCGTCGCCCGCCGGGCCGGCCCGCTTGTTGTCGTCGCCGGTCGCCCCGGCGGCCTTCTTCCACTGGAGCAGCGTCGGGAGCCGCCCGCCGAGTTCCCCGGCCACGAGTACCGCCTCCGGCACGGTCACATGGAGCACCGGCACGCCCTCTTGCAGCTTGGTGATCCCGAGCCGGCCCTTGCCCTCGATGCTCACGGCCCCGTTCCTCCAGTCACCGGGGATGAAGCCGGTATAGCCGGTCTTGAGTCGATCCACTGTTGACTTCTGGTTCTTCTCCACGTCCTCCCACGTCTTCGCGAACACGCGGTTGGTGATCTTGTTCTGGAGAATGTAGAACGGCTCCTCCGGGTCGCCCGGACGGGTGTGGTAAACCAGAACCGCGACGAGATCCTCGCCCGCCACGTTGCGGGTCAACTTCAGGTGATAGTACTTCTCGCCCAGTTGCTTCTCGCCCGCGCTCTCGATCCCCTTCCAGCCCGCGGGGTACTGCGCGAACTTCTTCTCGGGCGGCGTTTGTTTGTTTGTCCCGTCGTCCTCCTTGGTGGGGTTCGTCGGCGTCGGCGGCGGCTTGAAGATCCAGAACGCGATGCCGACGGCCAGGATAACAGCGACCGCCGTCGCTGCGGCCCGCACCACGGCTTCCAGACCCCGCCGACGTAGCGGGATCTCACCGGAAAGCGCCTGACTCAGTCCGGTTCCGCCCGTCAGCCGCAGCGCGGAGTGCCCGCCGGTTCCGCCGCCCGACAGCCGCAGCGCCTCCCGTTCCGCCGAGAGCGTCTTGTCGATTACTGCGGCCCGCAGCGCCTTGGCAAACTCCAGGCACGTCGGGAACCGGTCGTCCGGGTTCTTCGCCAGCGCCCGCATGAGGACCGCCTGCTCGGCTCCCGGGAGCGGGTCGAGGTCCGGGGTCTCGTGGATGTGGAAGCTGGCCATCTCGATCAGTACGGTCGTGGCGAACAGGCTCCGCCCGAGGCGGGCGCGAACATAGGTGGCGGCGAGGGAGTACTGGTCACTCTGGAGGCTCACCTTCTGTTGCCACATCTCCGGCGCCATGTACGCCGGCGTCCCCACCGTGTTGCCCACCACCGTCATCATGTGTTCCTGCGGCCGGGCCAGCCCGAAGTCGGCGACCTTCGCGTGTCCCTTCATCAGGAGGATGTTTTCCGGTTTGATGTCCCGGTGCGAGATGTTCTGTTCGTGCAGGTAGTCGAGCGCCTCCCCGGCCTCCTCGAACAGCGGGATCAGTTCCTCCGCCGGCATCCCGATCCGCCCTTTCGACTGGTGGTACTCGACGCGATCGGCGAGGCTTCCGTCGGCCAGTTCCATCACGATCACGAGCCGGTCTTCGAACGACCAGAACGCGTTGGTCTTCAGCAGGTACGGGTGCGAAAGCCCCTTGATCGCTTCGAGCGCTTCCCGCTCGCTCATGCTGGCCGGGTGATCGACGGTGCGCAGGATCCGCTTGACCGCGACCCGGATCCCGCCGGGCGCGAGCGCCTCGAACACCTCCCCGAACGCCCCGGCCCCGAGCTTCCGCACCAGTTCGTAGGGCGCGTCGGTCGGCAGGATGGTGGACCCGCCGCTGCGGTTCGGGGTCGCGCCGAGGGATTCGGCCTGCGTGGAGTGTCCCGTGAGGCCCCTCGACGGCTGCCGTGGCGCGGGCGGAACCGGCGGGCCCGGCACCTCCGGCGTGCGGCTGCGGTTCGCAACGACGTCCAGCCCGTCCACGTTGGTGGCCACGAGGTCGCCGATCTGGGCCGGCGCGCGGCGGCTGTCGCCGAGCGTCCCGGCCTTCGGCCCGCGGGTCAGTGCGGAGAACGGGGACATGCGGGTGACGTGCGGGTCGTGCGGGTCCGGCCCCTGAAGGTCGGCGAGGTATTGCGTGAGTTCGTCGTACTGGGCCGGGAACCGCGCCCGATATTCCTCCAAACTGGGCTTGTCCTCGTACTGGTGGCGCAACTGGTATTCAGCAACCAGGAGCAGAACCGGCACTTCCTGGGGCGCGAAGTCCTTGGGGAACCGGTTCACGTACGAATCGACGCGCACCGGTTGCCCGGCCGCGGCGAGCAGTTCCATGTCGGAGAGCAGGATCTGAACGAGGATCGCGGCGCGGTGCGGGGCGCCGTGCGGCGGGAGGAACCGCTTCAACCCGCCCGACCCGTCCGGCTTCCACGCGGCCCGGAACCGCTCGACCCGGTCGCGCAGGTCGGCGGACTCTTCGGCCGACAATCGGACCGACTCGCTCGGGGTCGCCATTTTCGCCTCGCCTGGTTCGCGCCCGGCCATAACTGAATTCGCGGCACAGTAGCACCGGATTCGGTCAGTCGGGTGCGGTAATGGAATGTGTTGGGAAGGCAACCCGGCCGGCTGACGCCGGTGGTTTGATGGGTGTTGGGTCGAACCGCCGGCGTCAGCCGGCCGGGTTCAACCGCCACACCAAATCCCATTAACACACGCCTCGTCAATCGGAACGGGGATTCTCGCCCCAATCTCAGTCACGTACCGCGTACTATACTCGTGACTCTATCAGGACGCAGCGACAATCACTACGGTCGGTTCATCCGCCACCAAACGGTCGCACGACCGCTTTTCGCCATTCCTGGTGCCACCATGCAGACAACGGTTCATCGCCTCGCAGGGGTCGCCCTCCTTCTCGCCGGTCTCGGGTTCCCGATCGCGGCGCAGGAGAAGGACAAAGACAAAGCGAAACTGCCCCCGCCGGACCGCGTGCCGCACCTGGTCCTGGCGCACAGCGGCCCGCCGGCCCCGGTCACGGCGCTGGCGTTCGCGCCGGACTCCTCTTCACTCTACGTCGGCGGGTTCGACAAATTGGTGCGGCGGTACAACCTTGTTGATGGGAAATACGTCGCCGCCGGCGTGATCCGGGTGCCGATTGGTCCGGGGAACGCCGGCGTGGTCAACGCGCTGGCCGTTTCGCCCGACGGGAAGTGGGTCGCGGCGGCCGGACGCGCCCCGATGCGCGGCGAGACGTGGACCGGGGCCGACGACGGCATCACCGCGGACCGCACCCGGCTGCTGCCCGAGGTGTGGCGCGATTCCGGCGTGGTCTACCTGTTCGACCCGGCCAAGCCCGACGGCGGGAAGGTGCTCCGCGGGCAGCGCGCGGGCGTCCGGGCCCTAGCGTTCGCCGACCCGGCCCCGGCGGACGGCCCGGTTCTGGTGACCGCGGGCATCGAGTGGGACAACGACAAGAAGGCGTTTTCCGGGGTCGCGCGGGCGTTCAACGTGACCACCGGCGAAGAACTCGCGCCCCCGCGGACCGGCCTGCCGACGACCCCGGCGCCGGCGCCGGTCGTCGCGGCGTGGGCCACCGGCGCCAACCGGACTGGGCTGCGGGTCGCGGTCAACTGGCCCACCGGAACCGAGGAGGTCGGGCAGCTTCTCGTGTGGCACGATCCCGGCAAGGCGGGCGAGAAGGTGACCGCGCCCCTGGCCGCCGCGCTCACCGCACCGCTGGCCGTGCGCGCCGGCGCCGAGGTCATCACCGGCGGCTACCGGCCCGACCAGCGCCGGGGCGAACTGACCGTGCGCGGGCCGGACGGAACCGCGCTGCGCACCACCCCTCTTACCGGTAAGGCCGGGCAGATCGTCCTGCCCGTCGCGGTCGCCCCGCTCGGGGCGAAAGGGGCGGCGACCGCGGTGCTGTCGCGCGTCATTTCGGGCGCCGGGGCGCCGCAGCACGAGTTGCGACTGATCGCGCCCGGGGCCGTGCCGCCGATCGAACTCGCCGGGATCGACGCGAGCCGCCGCCCGGTTCTCTCGCTGGCGGCGTCCCCGGACGGAAAGTTCGTCGCGGTCGCCGGGTTCGCCGACAACCGCGTCGAGGTGTACGACGTGGCCGCGATCCCGGCGGGCAACCCGGCCCCGCAGAAACTCGCCGGGTCCGCGCCGGGGTTCAGCAAGGTCGCGTTCCTCGCCGGCGAGAAACTGTGGGTCGGCGGGCCGACCGACACGCTGGCGAAGGGCGGCGTTGTTCTGGACCTGGACAACAAGGTGCGGGTCGCCGCCCCACCGGGCGCGAAGGACGCGCCAAAGTTGGACGCTCCGGACGCCGGCCCAGCCCCCACACTCGTGGAGCCGGACGCAATCAAGAAGCTGCCCGCGCGTGTGGTCGTTACTGTCGGGGGGGCCGAGAAGGTCGTTCCGCTGCCCGCCGGCGCCCGCGCGACGGCCGCGGCGCTTCTGCCCGCGAAGCCGGCGTGGGACGCCGACCTCGGCCCGGTGCTCGCGGTCGCGCAACTGGAAGACGACAGTCAGACGGTGCAAATCGCCCTCTACGACCCGCTGACCGCGAAGCCCCTGTTCCGGTTCGGCGGGCCGACGCTCCCGCTCCGGGCGCTGGCGTTCTCCAGCTCGCGCGCGCTGCTCGCCGGGGCCGGTGACGACGGCACGGTTGCCGTCTGGTCGCTGAAGAACCTCACCCGCAAGATTCCGGCAATCGAGGGCGTGTTCGTGACCGACCGCGCCGGCGAGGTGGTTATCGCCTCTGTTCGTGCCGATTCCCCCGCGGCCGGCAAGCTCAACGCCGAGGACGTGATCGAGTCGATTTCCGACCCGAAGGGGGCGCAGAAAGCGGTGAAGACCGCACTCGACTTCGTCTCCGCGGTGAAGGCGCTCAAGATCGGCGACAACGCCCAGATCAAAGTGAAGGGCAAGGCCGCGGTCGCGGTGCCGGTCGGCGCCCGGATCGGGTTCCGGCACCCGCTGTTCACGCTCTGGGTCGATCCGCTCGCGAAGGACGGCAAGCACGACTGGGTGGGCTGGACGACGAGCGGCCCTTACGACACCAGCGGCGAGGCGGGCGAGGCCCGCATCGGCTGGGTGGCCGCGACCGGCGACCCGGCCCGACCGGTCGCGTTCGCTGGCGCCAACCAGTACCGCAAGGCGTTTTACAAGTTCGACATCATCCGCCTCTTGCTGAAGACCGCGGACTACAATGAGGCGGTCGCCGCGCTCCCGCGCCCGCGCCCCGCGGTACTCACCGCGTCCTTCAACGTGCCCACCGTAGAGCGCGACGGCCAAAAGATCGTCCGCGAAAAGGGCGACCGGCTGGTTGTGCAACTGGACGACCCGGACGGCACGCTCGACGCCGACCGCACGGAGCTGCGGTGGCAAATCTCCGGCCCGGCGGGCACCTCGGAGTGGAAGCAGGAGGCGGTCGCCGCCGGGCGCCGCGAGTTCGACCTGAACAAGCACGAGTGGGCCCGCGGGGAACACCGCGCGCGGGTCAAGGTGTACCGAACCGCCGACCCGCTGTTTGAAGAAATGCTGCTCCACGAGAGTACGGTCGTGGTGTCGTTCGTCCCGCCGGCGCCGGTGCTGGCGGTGAAGATCGACGGCCAGGTCCCGGCCGCCGGCGCGGTGATCGAGACCGAGAACGACGTAGTCGAGGTCACCGCAACAGTCGATACGAAGGACAACCCGGCCGGCGCGGTGGTGACCGTGAGTGCGACCAACGGCGACAAGCCGGCCGAACTGGCGCCGGCCGCGGGCGGGTTCGCGCCGCGCAAGGTGAAGATCAAGCCGGACGGTACAACCACCATCATGGTGACGGCGACCAACCGCGGGGCCGGGGCCACTGCGGCGCTGGAGTCGCATTCGGTCGAAGTGCAGGTGCGGCGCGCCGCGAAGGTCCCGCCGCCGGCTGTCAAGCTGCGAGTCCTTGCGGACTTCGACGCCCGCGCGACGGCCGACGCGCCGTATGTCGTGAGCTCGCCCAAGGCTGCGATCAATGTGACCGTCACCGGTCCGAATCCGGTCGAATCGTTCCAGTGGAAGATCGGCGACGCCGACTGGCAGGACGGCAAGCTCGACGCGAAGACGAACACCGCGACCCGCGAGGTCGATCTGCCGGTACTCGGCATCCCGATCGTCGTTCAGGCGCGGGCCAAGTCGAAGGACAGCGCGTTCGCGACCGAGGCAATCACCCTGCGCTACGACGGGCTGCCGGAGGTGTCGGTGGACCGGAAGGGGATGCCGTTCCGGGTGACCGGACCGGAACTGAACCTCGCCGGCGACCTCAAGGTAATCGGGAAGCGACAGTTCGCCATTCGACTGCTGGTGACCAGTGTGCGCACCGGCCAGACCCGGATGTTCGACCCGACGCCCAACGCGGCGCTGACCCGGTGGGACGCCGGGGTCACGCTGTTCCCCGGGGAGAACCAGCTCGGCTACGTCATCAAGTACGACGACGACCGCAAGGAGTTCCGCGCCGGGCTGGCCCGGGTCGAGTACGTGCGGCCCCCGCTGGTGGTCGGCGGCGCGCCGGTGGAGGTCGGCACCGGGGCCGTCGGCACCGTGGCCCTTGCAGTGGTCTCCGCGCCCGACGCCGCGCCGATGGGACTCTCGGTGAACGGCAGCGTGGTCGGGGCGCGCACGCACGCCCGGCCGTTCCGGCTGTTCGGCGCCGGGTTGTGGGTCGTGACGGCCCGCGGGGTCGCGGTGAAGCCCGGGGCGAACCGGCTGACGCCCATACCGGCCGTTGTGCGGAACCTGGAAGCGCCCAGCCGCGAACTCGCACTCGAAGTACGCGGGGAGCCGGAGCGCGTGACCCCGGCGCCGACGATCCGGCTGACGCACAAGGGCAAGGCCATCGCGCCTGACCAGGGGTTGCCGCCGATCGGCTACTCGAACTTTGACCTCGACCTCAAGGTGAGTTCCGAAACGCGCCTGACGCGCGTCGAGATCCTGCGCGGCGCCGGGCCGGCCGCCGACCTGGAAGCTGTGCCGGGCGTGAAGGCGGCCGATGCGGGTGCGGTCGCCGGCGGGTTTGAACTGAACGCCAAACAGACGATCGGGCTGCGGCCCGGCGCCGCCAACTACGTTCGCGTCGTCGCGTCCAACGACGGCGGCACAGCAGAGGTCGCGTTCTACGTCAGTTACGCGCCCCCGCCGGTGCGAATCGTCATCAAGTCGGTCACCGAACCGAACTTGAAGCCGATCGAGGTTAAACCGGGTAACGCCAACCCGATCCCGGTGGGGGGAGCGGTGATCGACGTGGAGGGGTCCGTTCAATGGGACTTCGACAACGAGCCGATCGCCCGCGACCGGAACCTGACGGTCGTGTTCAACGCCAACGGGGTCACGCACCTGCCGATCGCGGTCGGCCCGGCGACCGACGCGAAGGAACGCAAGTTCAAGGGGCGCGTGTACTTGAATACGCTCGACCCGAACCCGACGCTGACCGGGGTGACCCGCGTGCGGGCCGAACTGCGGTCCGGCGAAGGCCCGGTGCCGATCCCGCAAGAGGGGCTGCAACAGGCGACGATCCAGGTCGCGAGTCAGAACCCGTTGCGCAAACAGCGGTTACACGTGCTCGTGGTCGGGCTGGAGGTGCCCAACGCGGAGCGGGCGCCGCTGGTCCGGCGCGTGGTCGAGGCGGTCGGCGGGACGATCGCGAGGGACACCCCGAACTTCATCGAGGGCAAGTTCGAGCGCCCGGGCTTCGAGTTCGCGTACCTGTACAGCCCGCGGCTGGGGTACACCAACGCCCGCGACCTCAACGCCCTGCTCGACGCCGCCCGCACCGACATCCAACGCCGCGCGCGCCGGGCCGGCGAGGAGTGGGTGAACGACGTGATCGTGGTCTATTACCAGGGCGCCGACTGGGTGGACAAGGACACCGGGCGGTGGCACCTGCACAGCGCCACCTCGCGCAGCGGGGCCGCCGGCGACAACCCGGTCGCCGCCGCGATCCGGCTCGACAGCCTCCCGCTCATGCCCGGGATGCCGGTCGCGGTCGTGAACGTCGATAGCACCGACACCCCGACCGGGAGCCTGGCCCTCGACCTGCCGTACATGCGCTACGCGTGGACGCAGGCGACCACCGGTGCGTTGCTACTGGACCAGTTGAAGCAGGGCGTGTCGGAAAAGCGACAAACCTTCGGCGGAATGGCGAATTTTGTGAACAAGGGGATCCCGAAGGACGCGACGCTGGGCAGTTCGCTGCCCGCGGAGGGCATCGGCGGCCGCGTGGTGGGGCTGCCGTGATGGTGAACGGCCGACTCCTACCGGCCGTTCGCCCGAAATCCGCGTCATTCACCCCAGGCGGTACAACCGGACCACCGCCCGATCCGTGGGCACCGGTTGCTTTTCTTCTGTTCAAATTGCGGATCGGCACGGGTCGAACGAATGGGCAGACGGTGCGGCGCCCGCACCGATGCCCATTCCGGCGCAAGGATGCGCCGAGGAGGACCGGATGTCCCGATTCGGTAAATTGTTCCGCCGTGCGGCGGTAGTCGCGTCCGTCGCCGTTCCCGCTGGCACCGCCGGCGCCCAACAACCCACCCCGCCCCCGCCCGCCCCGTTGAATTTGTCCGGCCAGCCGACCCAGGAGGAGGTCGTCCCGGCGGCCGGGATCGGGCGCGGGCCGCTCGGCCACCGCGGCGCGCCCAATTGCGTCCCCTGCCCGCCGTGCCTGCCCGCGGCCCCGGGCACGCCCGTTTCGCCGGGCACCCCCCCGACGACCCCCCCGGGCACCGACCCGATGCAACCGCCGGCCGCTCAGCCCCAACAGCCGGCCCCGAACTTCGGCGCCTTCGGCGGCGGGGCCGACGTGGGCCAGTCGGTCGGTCTCAGTTCCCCCAACCTGTTCGGCGACATCCTCGGCGGCCGGCCCTCGCAGGTGTTCCTGCGCCAGACGCAGCCCGGGTTCCTCAACGGTAAGACCGTCGTCATCGCGGTCACCGGGGTGAAGGGCGCCGCCCCCGGTACGGTCTTCGGGAACCTCAACAACGCCTCGCTGTCGATCCGCGACGCCTCGGCCACGAACCTGATCCCGCTCACGCCGATCAGCATCATGGGGCTGCCGCTCCCGGTGACGAACCCGATCACCGCGCGGTCGGTCGGGATCCGCGGGTCGTTCACCGAGAACGTCCCGGTGGGGGTGAATACGGTCTACACGCCGACCGGGGTGAACGCGGCCAGCGCCAACTACGTGCTGCAGTACGCGGCCGGGACCGCCGGTGGGCCACCGCCGGGCGTCCCGTTCACGATCCCGGGCATCATCCCGGTCGGCGCCGGGCGCGACATGTTGGCCGCCCCGACCGAGAAGGCCATGAACCCGCAGGCCACGCTCCAGTCGTTCTCGCTCGGCGGGGTCCAGGCCGTGTACGATGGCTCGGAACTGCGGTACTTCTCGACGATCTCCAGCACGATCAGCACGCCGCTGGTTCTGATCACCGTCCCGAACCCCGGCACCGGCGGCGCGGTCGGCCTGTTGAAGATCTCCGAGGACAACAACCCGATGCCCCGGGACCGCGTCATCTTCAACTACGACTACTTCGACAGTGTGCCGTTCACCGCGGCCGGGATCCCGGTGAACCGTTACCAGTTCGGGGTCGAGAAGACGTTCCTCGATGGTCGGGCCTCGCTCGAAATGCGGCTCCCGTTCGCCAGCACCATCAACAGCGACATGGTGATGGGGGCCACCGGGACCAACACCGAACTGGGGAACCTCCGCATCGCGCCCAAGCTGTTGCTGTTGCGCCGCGAGAAGGTCAACGTCTCGACCGGGATGGGGATTTATCTGCCGACGGCCGACGACTTCAACGTCCGCCAGGCCAACGGCCAGAACATGATCCACGTGAACAACACGTCGGTCCAACTGGCTCCCTACGTCGCGGTGCTCTACACGCCCAACGACCGGCTGTTCGGCCAGGCGTGGCTCGGGATGACGTTCGACACCGGCGGCAACCAGGTGACGGTGAACCCGACGGTGTTCGGCGGCACCGGGAACATCGGCAACCTGCGGGCCGCGAACCTGCTGACGGCCGACATTCAAGTCGGGTACTGGGTCTACCAGTCGGACAGCGGGTACGTGCGCGGGGCCGCCCCGTTCGTCGAATTGCACTACAACGGGGCGGTGTCCAACGGGACGGTCCTGTCGGCCGGCCAGGGGTTCTTCGTGGGCGACACGGGCGGTAACTTCGACGAGTTCAACCTGTCGGCCGGCGTCACGATGCGGATCGGCCAGCAGGGGAACCTGTCGGTCGGGGCCGCGGCCCCGTTGCGGACCGGTCAGAACCGGACGTTCGATTACCAGATCGGGGTGCGGTTCAACTACTTCTTCGGCTACACCGCCCAGCGCCAGGCCCGCGGGACGTACGTGAACAGCTTCCAGTGAGCCGAGGCGAACGGCCGGTGGCGCACGGAAGCCCCACCGGTCAACGTTCCGCACCAAATCCGGTCACGAGTTGCGGCCCGATTGTGGCTCGGGGTTTTTCGGCCTGAAGGGCCGGGACAACGTAGCCCGGGCGTTCAACGAATTTCAATCCTTGGGAGCGTCACCGTCGAGCGGATGGCGGTGTAGCCCGTCCGCGACCGCGTGAGCGAGGTCGGCGTCGAGCGGCAGAGCCGACCCTCGGCTTGATCCCACCCTCCTTTCCGCTCTCCGCCGGGTGGGTACAATTGCCCCGCCTCGCACATCTCACATTCCGTTACCCCGTTCAGGGTGTCGCCATGAGACGCACGCTCTCGCTCGCCCTCGCCGCCGTCGGGCTCCTCGCCCACGCGGCTCCCGTCACCGCTCAACCAGACCCAACCGACACGCGACTGCTCTCGATGCCCGCGGTCAGCGCCCGGCAGATCGCCTTCGTCTACGCCGACGACCTGTGGGTCGCCGACCGCGATGGGAAAACCCCGCGCCGGCTCACCTCCGACATCGGAGTCGAGTCCAATCCGGTCTTCTCACCGGACGGCACCGTCATCGCGTTCAGCGCCCAGTACGACGGCAACACGGACGTGTTTACCGTCCCCAGTGGCGGGGGCACGCCGACGCGGCTGACGTGGCACCCGGGTCCGGACGTCGTGCGGGCGTTCGCCCCGGACGGGAAGTCCGTACTGTTCTCCTCACCGCGGACGGTGGCGAACAACCGGCACCAGCAACTGTTCACCGTGCCGCTCACCGGTGGGATGCCCACGCAGATCCCGGTCCCCTATGGTGTGGAGGCGAGCTACTCGCCCGACGGCCGGTACATCGCTTACACGCCGCTGCGGGACGTCACCGGGCAGTGGAAGCACTACCGCGGCGGCTCGAACGGCCGTGTCTGGATCTACGACACGACCACGCACGACGTGACCGAGGTTCCGCAGCCCAAAGACCGCTGCAACGACCTCGACCCGAACTGGGTCGGCAACACCGTGTACTTCCGGTCCGACCGCGCGGGCGAGTACAACGTCTTCGCCTACGACGCTGACTCAAAGGACGTCAAGCCGCTCACGAAGTTCACCGACTTCCCGGTCGCGGACATCAACACCGACGGCCGCTCGATCATCTTCGAACAGGCCGGGTATCTGCACATCCTGGAGAAGGGCCAGAGCGAGCCGAAGCGGCTGAAGGTGCCGGTCGCCGCCGATCTGGTTGAAACCCGTGCGCGGTTCGTGAAGGGGGCGAAGTACGTCCGCAACGGGGACGTCTCGCCGTCCGGCGCCCGCGCCGTGTTCGAGTTCCGCGGCGAGATCGTGACCGTGCCGGCCGAGAAGGGCGACCCGCGGAACCTGACGAGTACCACCGATACGCACGAGCGCGGACCCGCGTGGTCGCCGGACGGCCTGTCGGTTGCCTACTTCTCCGACGCTGGCGGGGAGTACAAGCTCCACGTCCGCCAAGCCGATGGCAAGACCGATGCGAAGGCTTACTCGCTTGGTGGGGCCGGGTACTACGAGCGGGCGACGTGGGCGCCGGACTCGAAGAAGATCGCGTTCGTTGACAACTCGATGACGCTGTTCTGGATCGACCTCGGCACCGGGAAGGTGACGAAGGTCGCGTCGGAACCGTATTTCGGGCCGTGGGGACTGTGGCGGCTCCAGCCGGCGTGGTCGCCCGACTCGAAGTGGCTCGCCTACAACCTCGGCAACAAGGCCGCATACCGAACTGTTTATGTCCACAACCTCGCATCCGGTAAATCGACCGCCGTCACCGACGGTCTGAGCGACTGCGTCGATCCCGTCTTCGACGCCAGCGGCAAATACCTGTACCTCCTCAGTTCGACCGACGCCGGCCCTGTAAACCACTGGTTCGCCCAGTCGAACGCCGACATGAGGGCCAGGCGGTCGGTTCACCTGATCGTGCTGAAGAAGGGCGTGCCCAGCCCGCTCGCCAAGGAGAGCGACGAGGAGAAGGCGGCGAGCGCCGACAGCGGCAAGCCGAAGGACAAGGACGGCAAGAAGGAGTCCGAGGACGTCGTGATCGACTTCGACGGCATCGACCAGCGGGTTGTACCGCTGCCGATCCCGGCGGGCGAAATCTCCAGCTTGCAAGCGGGTTCGGCCGGGCAGCTCTTCTACCTCCAGGCGGCCGCCACGCGCTCTGACCCGTTCCCGTCTGGCACCCTGCAGCGGTTCGACCTCGCCAGGCGCAAGACCGAGGCGGTCACGCAGGGAATCATCGATTACACGCTCGCCTCCGGCAAGAAGAAGGCGCTGGTGGCGGCGATGTCCGGCGCCGCGCCGGCCGCTGCCGCGGGTCGGCCGACGGTGGCCTGGTCGATCATCGACGCGACCGGCACGGCCGCCCCCACCGCCGGCGGCGCCCCGCGGCCGGCGCTCAACCTGGACGCCGTCGAGGTGCGGGTCGATCCGCGCGCGGAGTGGAAGCAGATCTTCGAGGAGGCGTGGCGGATCAACCGCGACTTCTTCTACGACCCCAACATGCACGGCGCCGACTGGAAGGCCGTCAAGACGAAGTACGAGCCGTTCCTGGCGCACTGTGCCTCCGGCGGCGACGTGTACCGGGTCATCACCTGGATGCTGTCGGAACTTGCGGTCGGTCACAGCTACACGCGGCCCGGCGAGCGGTTGTACGACAAGGAACCGGTCCGCGGCGGGCTTCTCGGCGCCGACTACGAGGTCGCCAACGGCCGCTACCGGTTCAAGAAGGTGTACGGCGGGCTGAACTGGACACCGGGCCTGCGCGCCCCGCTGACCGCGCCGGGCGTGGACGTGAAGGCCGGCGAGTACCTCTTGAAGGTCCGCGGCACCGACCTGAAGCCGCCGACCGAACTGTACTCCCTCTTTGAAGGGACGGCCGGGCGGTCGATCGAAATCACCGTCGGCCCGAACCCGGACGGGACCGGCAGCCGCACGGTCACCGTGGAGCCGATCCCCAGCGAGTCGGCGCTGCGGAACATGGACTGGGTGGAGGGGAACCTGAAGCGGGTCCGCGAGGCGACCAACGGCCGCGTCGCCTACGTGTACGTGCCGAACACCGCCGGGCAGGGGCACGAGTACTTCAAGCGGTACTTCTTCCCGCAGGTGGACAAGGAGGCGATCATCGTGGACGAGCGGTTCAACGGCGGCGGACAGGTGGCCGACTACTACATCGACATGCTGCGCCGGCCGTACACCGCCCACTGGACGACGCGCTACGGCGAGCCGTTCCGCACGCCCGGCGCCGCCATCTTCGGACCGAAGGTGATGCTGATCGACGAGACGGCCGGGAGTGGCGGCGACCTGTTGCCGTGGATGTTCCGCGAGTACAAGCTCGGGCCGCTGGTCGGCAAGCGGACGTGGGGCGGGCTGGTCGGCATCCTCGGGTTCCCGACGCTCATGGACGGCGGGAGCGTGACCGCCCCGAACCTCGCGTTCTGGACGGCGAAGGAGGGCTACGGCGTCGAGAACGTCGGCGTGCCGCCGGACCACGACGT
>CAZBXY010000027.1:0-40998 GCA_964495365.1 uncultured Frigoriglobus sp.
CCGGCACCGAGGCGTACAACACCGACTTCTGCTTCCTGTACGCCGACATCGCCGGCACCGGGTTGCTTCCTGTTGAGGCCGAGAACCAGGGCAAAATCGTCATCACGACCGAAATGGGCGGCAGCGAGAACGTGACCGCGCTCGTTCACGCGGAAACGCAAATGGGCCTGCGGAACGTGCTGAAGCACTTTGGCCTCTTGGCGGGCAAGCCGGTCACGCGCGAATCGCTCGGCCTCGGCCCGACGCGGTGGGTGCAGGCGCTCAGTTGGGACGATTACCGGTTCGCGCCGGAATCGGGTGTGTACGAGAACCTCGTCCCGCTCGGCGACGACGTTGACGCCGGGCAACCGGTCGGCGCGATTCACTTCCTCGAACGCCCCGACCGCGAGCCGATTCACATGATCGCGAACACCGCCGGCGTACTGATCTGCACCCGCGCGCCATCGATCGTCGCGCAGGGCGACTGCGTCGCGGTGATCGCTCACGACGTTGACCCGCGGAAACTCCCATGAAGATCACGCAAGTCGTCTGTCAGATTCTGCGCATCCCGAACATCATCGCGAAGACCGCGAGTAGCCAGGATTCGGTACTGGTTCGTGTGCGCACCGATGACGGCCTCGAAGGGGTCGGGGAAGCGGACTCGTCGCCGGAGGGCGTGAAGGCGATCATCGACGCGCCGTTCAGCCACAACATCGCGTGCGGGCTGCGCGCGTTGCTTGTCGGCGAGAACCCGCTCGACCACGAGCGCTTGTGGCAGAAGATGTATCGCAAGACGATGTACTTCGGGCGCAAGGCGCTCGGCATCACCGCGATGGCCGCGGTCGATATGGCGCTGTGGGACTTGAAAGGCAAGGCGTTCGGTCAACCGATCCACCGTCTGCTCGGCGGCAAGCAACACGATCGCGTCAGGGGCTACGCTTCCATTCTGTTTGGCCGCGACGGTAAGGAAACCGCCGACATTGCCCGGAAGTGGATCGCGGCCGGTTACACCGCGGTGAAGTTCGGCTGGGAGCCGATGGGTACCTCCGAAACCGTGGACATCGATCTTGTGAAAGGAGCACGCGAAGGACTCGGCAAGAACACACTCCTGATCGACGCCGGGTGCGTGTACGACGCACGGACCGCGCTGCGGCGCGCCCATGCGTTCGCCGAATACTCGCCGGAGTGGTTCGAGGAACCGCTGCGCGAGGACGATATCGACGGTTACGTCTGGCTCCGCGATCGCTCGCCGGTCCCGATCGCCGCCGGCGAGGGAGAGTGCGGACGCGAGTCGTTCCGCCCGCTCATTGATAGACGTGCGCTTGATGTGTATCAGGTTGATATTTCACGCTGTGGGTTTACTGATGCCGCATATATACGGGCGCGAGTGGAAGAAATCGGCGCCAGGCTCTGTAACCACTGCTACACCAGCCTGCTCACCGTCGCCGCAAGCATCCACTGGCTGAGTACATGTCGCGATGCATTTGTATTTGAAGATTGTGTTGAGGATTCGCCGCTTCGTCACGAACTGACCCACGAGAAGATTCAGTCGGTGAACGGCTGGATGGAGGTACCCGACCGCCCCGGCCTCGGCGTGACGCTGGACGAGGGGTTCGTGAAGAAGTACCTCGTGGCCGAGAGCAAGTAGGCGAACGGCGTAAGCCCGCCGAGGGTTCATTTTTGCGAAGGCTCGGCGGGCTTACGCCGCGCCGTTCGCTGGAGGTAGCCATGAGTCGCGCGAAGACGGAATACCGCTACGAGAAGCTGACGTGGCCGGAGATCAACGACGCCGTTGATTTGGGCAAGGTGTGCATCGTGCCGTGCGGCGCGGTTGAGCAGCACGGGCATCATTTGCCGCTCGATGTCGATCTCGTGTGCCCGTGCGGGATCGCGAAAGGCGCGGGGCTGGAGATTCCCGACAAGATGCTCGTGCTGCCGGTCGTCGCCTATGGCTACACCGGGCACGTCATGGATTTTCCGGGCACAATCAATACCGATTTTGAACACTTCATGCATCAGGTGTTGGATATCACGAAATCGCTCGCCTATCACGGTTTCAAGAAGATCATTCTCTTGAATGGTCACGGATCCAATATGCCGAATCTGGATTTGGTGGCACGGCGCACCAATCTGGAGACGGATGCAGAGTGCTGCGTCATCGCGTGGTGGAACCTGCTCACTGTCGATAAGGCGTTCCTGCCGAAATGGCGGCAAAGCAAGTTCCCCGGTGGGTGCTCGCACGCATGTGAACTCGAAACGAGCCTGTACCTCTACCTCGACGGCGACAACGTCCGCAAGGATCTCATCAAGAGCGGGACGATCAGCTTCAACAACGACGACAGCCCGTTCAACTGGGTGGACCTATTCGGTGCCGGCCCGGCGACGGTCGTCTCGTGGACGAGCAGTTACACCGATACCGGCGTTCTGGGCGACGCGGAACTCGCCACCCCGGAGAAGGGCCGGCAAGCCTACGAGGAGGCGGTGAAGCAACTCGTGCGGTACGTGACCTGGTGGAAAGACCGACCGAAGGACGTGCGCAAGGACCGGCACCGCAAGCCGCCGACCATGCCGATCCCGTGGGGGCAGCGACCGCTCGCGTGAGGCTCGCCGATGTCCGATCCCCACGTTCGCCTAAAGTGGAACTACTGCCGCCGAGCGGTCGGGGTCGCCGTTTGCTTCGCACCGGTTGTGTTGCTCGTCGCCTCACTCCTCGTGGATTTGTGTTCCTCACGAGAGAGTTGGTTGGGGATCACCAGTCTGGTGGGCTTGGCGGTGGGCTGTTTGACTTTGCCGGCTATCAACTTCTACCTGTCATTCATCCGGCCGATGTTGTACCGGTGGCGACACGGTTCATTTGAAGGGATGCGGAACATTTCCGGGGGGTCGCTTCTCGGAACCATGCTGATCGTGCTTGGTGCTGTCGGCGCTTTCGGTGATTGGCGTGCGGCGACTATAGGGCTCTTCGCGCTCGCTATTGATACGGGCGGATCACCCTGGTTTGTGATCTCAACGTGGCGCGACAATGGTTTCTGGGATGAGTAGTGGATTACACGCGAGAGTACCCATGAAAATTGCGGACGTTCGGTTCACCGGCCTCACCGGTGGGACCGTGGAAGGCGGGTGGGCCGAAGAACTCACGCCCGAAGACAACATCCACACCATCGTGGAAGTACTCACCGACGACGGTCTCGTTGGTGTCGGGAGTGCGTACACCAGCAGTCACCTCGTCGGCGCGGCGGTGAAGTTGCTGAGGCCGTTACTCATCGGCGAACGGGCCGACGAACCGGCGCGGGTGAGCGAAAAGTTGCGGCAGCACACGTTCTGGCAGGGCCGCGGCGGGAGCGTCGAACACGCCATCAGCGGGATCGATATCGCGCTGTGGGATCTGTTCGGCAAGATCACCCGGCAACCGGTATCGCGACTACTGGGTGGCAACTATCGGTCGAAGATCAAACCCTACGGGTCGCTCCTGTTCGCGGAGACTGACGCGCTGCGCGAAAAGCTGAAGGCCGCGGTCGCACGCGGGTTCAAGGCGATCAAGTTGGGGTGGAAGCCGTTCGGCCGACGCGACGCGAAGACCGATGAACTGCTCGTTCGCACCGCGCGTGAGACGGTCGGGCCGGGCGTGGAACTGATGATCGACGCCGGCGGCAGCGATGCGTACTGGCCGCATGGCTACAAGTGGGCGCTCCGCACGGCGCAGATGCTCGCGAACTACGATGTCGTGTGGTTCGAGGAGGCACTCCCGCCGGACGACCTCGCCGGGTTCGCCGAGTTGCGGCGGAACGCCCCCTTGCCCATCGCGACCGGCGAAGTGTTCACGCGCCGGCAGAGCTTCTGGCCGCTGATTCAGCAGCGAGCCGCGGACATCGTTCAACCGGATTGCACCAAGTGCGGCGGCCTCACTGAAGCGTGGCGGATCGCGTGGATGGCCCACGAACACAACGTGCAGTGGGTGCCGCACGGCTGGAACACCGCGATCGGACTTGCGGCCGATCTGCAACTCTCCGCGGCAATGCCGGTGGCGAAGTACGTCGAGTTCCTCACGCCGTCGCCGTATGTCGATGACCTCATCACGGTGCCGTTCCGCCCGGACGCGGACGGCTTACTCACCATTCCCGACGCGCCGGGCCTGGGGATCGAACTGAACCGCGCCGCGCTGGCCCGCTTCGGGGTGAAGTAGCCCCGAACCCGGCCGCCCGGTTCGCTCTCCCTTACTCGGATGGCCGTTCGGTCGGGCAGGGGAGGCGCTGCGGTGTTTCGCGGTCACGTTCGTCGGTCGGGTTCGTTGCGGAGCATCTGGCACAAGCGCGAGCGGAAGCGTCGCCCGCTGGAGGCACTACCGCTCGCCCTCACCGCGCCGGTGCGGGTTCGGTTCACACGACAAACGCCGAACGAAGCCGAGTGGCTGGGCGGGAACCCTCACGACATGATCCGCTGCGTGGTCCGGCTGGCCACCGATCGCGGGATCGTGTTTCACATGACCCCGTCCGCGGCCGTGCGGAAGCTCCGCCTCTTCTATTGCGCGTGTTGCCGGCTCCGCTGGGAACTCCTACCCATCGCGGTTCGAGAGGTGGTTGAGGTCGTTGAGCGGTACGCGGACGGGCGCGTCAACGCACAGTTGCTGCGAGCCGCGCGCCGCATTGCCCAAGACGCAGAGCGGGCGACACGGCCGGTGTGGACGCCCGGCGGGTACCCTCCGGGCGCGTGGGATGTGACGAGTACCATCGGGCTTGCGGTGGCGGCCACCGAAATTCACACCCAGTTACATCTGATGAACGTGCGGGACGGTTCACCGGTGAAGGACGCCGAGCAGCTCACGCTCCTCCGCGACATATTCGAGAACCCGTTCCGGCCGATCGCGCTCGCGGGCGCGTGGTTCACACCAACCGTCGTGACCCTCGCGAGAGTGATTCGCACGCAGCGGGCGTTCGACCTGATGCCGGTGCTGGGCGACGCGCTCCAGGACACCGGGTGCGACCGCGCCGACATCCTCGGTCATTGCTACGAGGTCGGTTCGCACGCGGTCGGGTGCTGGCTCGTGGATCGGCTGGCCGCCAAACTCGGTGAATAGCGGACTAATTCAGTTCCTTGATGTAGATGTTCTTGAACCACAGCGGGTCGCCGTGGAACTGAAGTTCGATCGGCCCCTTGTCTGGCACCGGCTTGCCGCGGTCCCAGTAGTTCAGGAGCTTGGCCTTCTCGACCACCAACTCGCCGTTGAGCTTCACCGTCACCTCGTCGCCCTTGACCGTGATGTGGAACGTGTTCCACTCGCCCACCGGCTTGTCGGCCTTCTTCAGCGGGATCTTGCCGATCTTCTGACCCTCTTTCAGTTTCAGCGCGTTGTCCGTCGATTTGGCGATGTCGCCCGGGAACGGGTTGTTCCACAGCCCGCCCGAGCCGGTGCCCTTGTCCTCGTTCCGCGCGCCCGGCGAATTGTCCGAGTCCCAGATCTGCACCTGCGGCTGCCCGCGGAGGTACAGTCCACTGTCGCCGTTCTTTTCGATCTTCCAGTCGAGCATCAACTCGAAGTTGCCGTAGTCCTTCGCCGTCACGAGGCTGATGCCCATCGGGTTCTTGCCCTGCACCACCTTGCCGTCCTTATCGACGTTCCACCCGGTACTCTGTTTGCTGTCGAAGTGGATGGCCCCGTCCTTGACGGACCAGTGCTCGCGGGCCGCCTCGGTCCGCCGCTTCTTGAGTTCCGCGAGGGTGTCCGGCGGGTACTTCGCCCGTTCGGGCATCGTGGTGTGACCCTCCCAGCCGGTCAGATCCGTGCCGTTGAACAGTGCGGTGAACCCCGCCGGCGGCTTGTTGTCGTCGGGCCGCGCGCCGGGCGCGGCGAGTGCGACGGCGATCGCGGAAAGGGGGACGAGACAAATGAGGCGGGACATCGGAAGCGGCTCCTGATGCGGGAGGGAAGGTGGGCGGCATCAGGCTACGCGCGGCGGCGGAGCGGAGCAAGGGGTGATGTTGCGAACGCTTCGTGTCGAAGAATCGAGCCGCGAGCGAAAGGGAGCGGGCCAACCACCTTCATTATCAGTGGCTGGCCCGCTCCCTTCCGGTCGCGGCTCATTACAAGGGCGCGGTTCCGCTTGTTGAAAACCTCAGCCATGAATCTCGGCGACCGCGAGGTACAGTCGGGCCAGCGCGTGCCAGCCGCTCGCCTCGGGGATCGCGTTCACGGCCTTTTGCAGCGGCTCGCGTGCCTCCGCGGTGCGACCCATAAACAGCCTCGCCATCCCGCGATTGAACAGCACTGCCGGCGATTCCGGCATCGCTTCCCACGCCGCCAGCGCCTCGGCACACGCGCCCTTCGCCCATTGCAGGGCGGCCCGGTCGTTGTCGGCGGTTGGCGGAAGGAGCTTCGCGGCAAGGTCGAAGTCGCCCAGCGTGCGTGCGATGCCGCTCGACACCAGCGGGTTGCTCGCGCCGTTTTTTGTGAGCCAGTTTCGCAGCCCGTTGAAGCCCGGGGTCGCGGGTTGCGTGCCGCTGGGGCGCAGTTCGGCAGGGTTGAACTTCACGAGCAGCGGCTGAAGGTCTTTGACGCGCTGCGGGAAGTGCCCGGCGGCCAGCGGCACCGCGAACGCCGCGGCCGGTTGACCCACCAGCGAAGCCCATTCGGTCGGCAGTTGGACGGCGGGCGGAGGGGCGTTCCCCCCCGTAGCGAGTGCGGCGGTTGCGTCGAGCCAGGCCGCCCGCGGGTCCACCCGGAACCCGGCGGCCACCTCGTGCGGCTCGACCTCGCTCTCACCGGTCTCGACTGCCGCCGCGGCGGCGTCTGAGCGTGCGGCGAAGAAGCGCACCATCAGGTCTTCGATGGTCGGTTGAGCGGTCGGGTTGCTGGTCGGCCGGGTCATGATCGCGTCCTCATTCTCCCGGTCGTCCGGCCGGGTTCATCGCACGAACGGCCGGGGCGCCTGAACTTGCGCCGCGTGCGGGGAATTTGAACTCCATTCTAGCAGTTTGGCCGCGACCCTCGCGAGTCGCGGCCAAACGAAAAGTCAGCAGTCTGATGAAGGTATCGCGGAGTCAGAAACGCTCGGGACAAGACCGCGCTGTCGGAAAAACTGACTGTGCGTCTTGCCCCGTTCGCCTACTTTCCACGTAGAAACTTTACCCAGTTTAACATTTCGCGTTCGGTGAACGGCCGGCTGACACCGGCCGTTCGCCTGTCGATCACGGCTTCTTTTCGGGTTCCTTCTTGGGGTCCGGCTCCTTCTTGGGATCGGGTTCCTTCTTCGGTTCGGCCACGACAAGCGGCGGGGAGTAACCCTTCAATTGATCGGCGAACGCGCCCGGCGCCGGGGCCGCGAACCGCTTGATGGCGAGGAACTTGCCTCGCAGTTCCGCGTTCTTCTCGGTCTCGGCCGCCTTGGCTACCGGCTCGCGCAGTTCCGGCGGGATCAGTGACCCGTTTGCGCTAATGTGCCGGATGACCGCATCCGCGGCCTTGATCCGCAGCGCCTCGGACGGGCCGACAGTGGACAGCGCCAGGTTGAGCAGGGCCACCTGGGCCTTGTCCGTCTTGAACCGCTCGACGGCATCGACCGCGCCGCCGGCGAGGTCGGGAACCTGGAGCGCCGCGATCAGAACCGGTTCGGTCGATTTGAGGTCGTAGCCGCGCAGGTCGCCGATGGCCATCTGGCGCAGGAACTCGACGGCGGCGCGGGCGTCGGCTTGCCGGGCCGCGGGGTCGCGGGGCAGCTTCATCGGGTCGGCGAAGAGCGTCCGCAACTCGGTCTTCAGGCCCAGCGGCGAGTACGGCTCCGGGATGATCCGCACCGCAGGGTAGCCCCGCAGCGCGCGCGCGACCCTCGCCTCCGCGGCCGGGTCGCGGTACGTCTCCACTTGCAGCCCCAACTCGACCGGATCGACCCGCGTCAGGAAGAACTCGTACTTCTCCTGCTTGTCCTTGAGCTTCGCCACATCGAGTTCGAATCGCTCGATCAGTTTGAGCAGGTCGAAGGACGGGACGCCGGTGCCGTACGGGGGCAATGCCGGCTGCCGGGAGAGCATGTCGCGGACCCGCGCCACGTGTGCGGCCGTGCCCGGGGCGGATTCCGCGGTCAGCGGGAACTCGGCGCCCAGCATCGTGTAGGTGATGAGTTCGACGCGGAGGTTCAAGAGGCGCCGCTGCGCGTCCGTCAGCGGAACGCGGAGCGAGTCGATGATGCGGTTGATCCGCGGGAGCCGGCCCGTTTCAAACTTGGTCCCGGTGTTCTTGTCGATCACCTGGCGCGAGGCCGCGGTGGTGAACGCGGCGTCCCGCTGGGCCTGTACCTTCCGGCGCTGGGCGAGTTGTTCTTCGAGCGTCGCCCGCGGGTCGGGCGAGTACGGGTCGGGCATCGTGCGCTCGTCGAACGAGCTGAGCGGGTTGAGGAACTTGTCCTGGGTAATCGGCACCGGGTCGCTGTCGGTCGCGGCAATGAGCGCGGCCAGCCGGACGAGGAGCTGGTCGAAGGTCGGGGTCCGCGGCTTGTCGGCCGAGGCGATCACGAACACCGGGCGTGCCGCGGTCCGCGGGTCCGCGTCCAGTTGGGCGATCAGGTCGAGCAGTTCCGGCTCCGCGGTGTGCCGGTCGATGACGATCAGGTCGAAGTCGGCACTGCGGGCGATCCGGCGCATCAGCTCGCGCCCGGTGGCGTACTGTTCGACGCCGAACGCCACGCCCTTGAGTTGGGGGGGGTCGATGTTCTGGTCGTCGAACCGGATGCCGCGGATGAGTTGCGCGTTCGCGTCCGAACGGAACCGGTTGGGGTCGGCGAGCAGCACGGTGCCCTTCGATTCGCCCGGCGCGCCGGGGTCGGCGCCCGCGGTGCGGCGGAGGACGTCCACGATCAGCGGCTTGGCGCTGGCGGGCACCGGCACCGGCGAGCGCAGCAGCGCCGAGGCGGCGGCGAACTGCACCGCCGGGTCCGGGTAGGTCAGCGCCTTCACCAGCGGCGACGGCCGCTCGCCCGGCCCGGGCGGGGGCGTCGCGGCGGCGCGGTCGGCGCGGTCGCCGAGCACCTGCGCCGTGGCCAGAACCAGCGAGGTCCGCTTCTCGACGAGCCCGCGGTTGAGCAGATCGACGAGGACGCCCGACGGGGCGGCGGCGAGCAGTTGGTACGCGTCCGGGGCCGCGGCGGCGAGGTTCCCACTCCGCGACCGCTCGATCGCGCGCTCCGCGGCCAGCGCCAGAATCAGCCCCTGGGCCGGTTCGTAATCCGGCTTCGACTCCAGCGCCCAGCGGGCGTACCGGAGGCCGTAATACTCCTCGGCCTGCCCGATGGGCACGTCCGGGAACCGCTCGACGCGCATGAGCTTCTCGTCCCAGCGCCACACCGGCACGGTCGCGGGGCTGCCGTCGGGGTTGGTCTTCGCGCCGATGTAGCGGGCCGTGTTGGGGCGGTCGTAGAACTTGCGGGCCAGCGCGGTGAGTTCGACCTCCGGGCGCCGCTGATCGGGCTTGCTGCCGGGCAACAGGTCGGCGAGCAGTTTCAGCGCCTGTTGGCGCAGGGCGGCCGGGACTTGCTTCGGGTCGCGCGACAGGATCCGCCACAGGTACGGCGAAAAGTCGGTCTGCGCGTTACCGAGCAGGTCGCGCGCGTCGCGGCGCCGGGCGAGGGCGTCGAGTACCCCGGGCAACCGGTCCGCGGCCAGCCCGTCGAGGGCCGCGACCCACCCGGCCATCGTCGCCCCTTCCAGAACCGGGATCGTGTCCAGGATCCCGGCGTAGAGCGCGTCGTCGGGGTTCGTGCGAACCGCGTCGATGATGAACGGGATCGCGAACTCGCCCGTCCGCCGCAGCTCCTGCTGGGCGTAGATCTTCTCTTCGTACGTGGCGCCGAGGTTGCGGACGTACTTCGCGACCCGATCCTTGTCGTAAAGCACCTTCGCCGCGACCTCGTCGGCCTGTTTGTTCAGCTTCTCGATGTTGTCGCGGATCTTCTTCTCGGTCGCCGGGTCGTCGGAATACTTCGGCACGGTCCGCAGCGACCGGAACACGGTGGTCCCGTAGGTCTTTTGCAGTTCGAGGAAGTCCGTGTCGGTCGGCTCGCTCTTGAGGAACTGGTCGAGGAAGACGCCGGCGACGTCGAACCGCCCCTCCTCCATCGTGTCGCGGAACTGCTTGAAGATCTGCTGCGGCTTGAGCGCCGGGCCTTTGGCGGGTTGCGCGCCGGCGCCGTCCGAAAGCACCAGCCCGATGGCGAGGGCGAGAGCGAGGAACGAAACGGTTCTCACCGGGTGTCTCCTCAGTAGCGGCCGGGCGCGTGCAAGAACGGATGGCGCGTTTCGGCCCTCACCTTTCACCCTAACGGCGGTGGAAGGCTGGGTAAAGTGGAGAAACCTACGGGTGAAATCCCAATATCCAACCAATAAACCTCAAACAAGCCACAAAACAGTCTTGGTCTTGTTTGAAGTTTGTTGGTTGGGTTTTGGGATTTCCGCTCCGCGGGTCTTCCGCTGTGCATTCTGAAAGCGCCGATCAGGTTAAGCAATCCTCTTCGCACGCCACGAGGTCGGCGAACGTCTCGCGCCGTCGGATCAGTCGATGTGTGCGGCCTGTAACGAGGACTTCCGCGGCCCGAACGCGAGAATTGTAGTTGGAGGACATGGTCATCCCGTAGGCACCGGCGGAAAAGACCGCGAGCAAATCGCCCCGCTTCATGGCCGGCAGCGGGCGGTCCTTGGCGAGGTAATCGCCGCTCTCGCACACCGGGCCGACCACGTCCTGCTTGAAGCAGTTGGGCATGTCGCGGAACGGCTGCGGGTCGTCCGGGTCGCCGTTCACGTCGGGCCGGACCGGCACCTCGGCCGCGGGATTCACCGGCCACATCCGGTGGAACGAGCCGTACAGGGTGGGGCGGATGAGGTCGTTCATCGCCGCGTCCTGGATGATGTAGTACTTCCCACCGGTGGCCTTCGTGAACACGACGCGGCTGAGCAGGATCGCGGCGTTGCCGACGATGAACCGGCCCGGCTCGAGAATCAGTTGGCACCCGGTCTCGCGCACCGCGGGCAGAATCACTTCGGCGAACGCGCTCGCGGGCTTCGCCTCGTCCTTGCGGTAATTGATGCCGAACCCGCCGCCCATGTTCAGGTACTGGATGTCGTGACCCTGCGCCCGGAACTGCTGGATGAGCTTCACGCCCTTCTCGGCCCCTTGCCGGTACGGTTCGGCCTTCAGGACGGGCGAACCGAGGTGCATGTGCAGCCCGACGATCGCCAACCCGGGGTGACCGACCATCGACTTCGCGACCTCGACGATGTTCTCGATGTCGAGGCCGAACTTGACGCCCTTCACGCTGGTGTCGGTCTTGATGTGTGTCTTGGGCGGCAGGTCCGGGTTCACGCGCAGGGCGACGTTGGCCTTCACGCTGAGTTTCTGCGCGATGGTCCCGATGGTGGCCAGTTCCTGTTCGCTCTCCACGTCGAAGAGGAACACGTTGTTCTTGAGGGCGAATTCGATCTCGGCGTCGCTCTTGCCGACGCCGGCGAAGACGATCTTGGCCCCGCTGCCCCCCGCCTTCTGCGCACGTTGGAACTCGCCCAGTGAGGTCACATCGAAATCGGCCCCGTGCTGGCCCATGAGCCGACAGATGCTGAGGTTCCCGTTGGCCTTCACGCTGTAGCAGATGATCGGTTTGGCTTCCGCGAACGCGGTCTGCACCTGCTTGAGGTGATGCAGCAGTGTGGCCTGCGAGTAGACGTACAGCGGGGTGCCGTACTTCTCCGCGAGTTCGGGAACGGGCACGTCTTCGCAGAACAGGGTGCGGTCGCGGTAGTCGAAGTGGTCCATTGGGATGCTCGTGGATGGAATCGGTTCGCGGAGATTCTACCCACCGGCGCTCGCGGTGTCCGGTTTCGGCGCTTCCTCAACCGCTTTCAGCTTGCGGTCGATGACGAACGGCCCGAACGGGACGATCGACGCGACCGCGGCCATCGCGACGTGCTTGAACCGCAGCGCCCCTTGCCCCCACGCTGCGAACGTGATGAGCGCGTAGAAGAGGAACAGGCCGCCGTGGATCGCCCCGACCCAGAACACGACCTGCTTGCCGAGGAGCGCGGTCTCGGACCCCGCCGGCGGGGCGTACTTGAGCGGCATCGCGATGAAGAACAGGATCAGGGCCGAGACGCCCTCGACCAGACCCGCCGCGCGCACGCGGCCCACCGGAGTTTGCAGCACGAGGAACCTCGGAGCGGTTGGGATTAACTCTTCTGAATGGTGTAGCGGTGGGGTGGGTGAAGCAAACAGACCGTGTTGCCGGGTTTGTCGATAATCATCGTAAACAGGTGAGTGACGTCGTATCCGAGTAACGACAATTCGAGTGCCTCTTCGACCTGGAACGCGGAATACGCGCCCGGGATGTCCGCCGGGGTGCCGTCTACTTGCTCGAAGCGAAGGGTCGTATGAACCTGCCACGTTTCGACCCCACCGCCGATGCCGCCGAGTTGGACGGGTGCCAACACGAATGGACGGCCGAGTTGTCGCAATATTTTCGCCGAGAGCACGGTTGCGTCCGCGCCAGTGTCGATCTGGAAGGGGCAGTCGATCCACGAACCGTCCGCCGCTTCGAGCTTCGCGATAATGACTGGCCGTGGCAACTGGCGCTCGGGTTCATACCAGCCGCCGTTGATACGCATGGATCTTCGGCCCCCGATGAGGTGACAAATACAGACTGAAGAACCCGTGGCCCGGGTTCGGGTGCGCAGCCTTCGCCCGGGCAACGACTTCGACAGGATCGTCGCCAACGAACAGTTCTTGCCCCGCGACGCACACGAACTTGCCGGTGTGTGCGTCGCGAATCTCCGCGACGTGGGCATTCCACCACGCGAGATTGAGTTGGAACTGCTCGTTCGCGGCGATGTTCGCGACCCGTTCCTCTTCGGTTATCGGGGGGGGCGGAACGATCCGAGGCGCGTCGTTGAGTGAACGGATCATGACTTCTCCTCTCGGTGTTACGCCCTCATGATAACCGTTCCCGCCACTCCCGCAACTGGCGCTCCACTTCCGCCGGGGCCGTTGAACCGTAACTCTGGAACGCCGTGAGGCTGTTCGCCACACCGAGCGATTCCTTCACGCCGGCGGCCGGGAACAGGGCGTCCGGCAGGTCTGCCAGGCGGCACTTCCGCTGCTCGCACTCGCGTACCAGATTCCCCACGGCTTCGTGTGCCGATCTCATAGGAACACCGCGAGCAATCAGGGCTTCCATCAGGGTTGTCGCGTCGAGGAAACCGGCGTCCAGGCGCGAGGCGATGACTTCGCGGCGGAGCTTCGTCTGGCGAACGAGCGGGGCCGCGACCGCGACGCAACCCGCCACCGTGTCGAAGGCGTCGAAGATCGCCGTCTTGTCCTCCTGAAGGTCGCGGTTGTACGCCAGCGGCAAGCCCTTCACGAGAACGAAGAGGTGTTGCAAGGCGCCGATGACGCGCCCGGACTTGCCGCGAGTCAGTTCCAGCACGTCCGGGTTCTTCTTGTGCGGCATGATGCTCGACCCGGTGCAGAATGCGTCCGGCAGGTCGAGAAAGTTGAACTCCGTCGTACTCCAGATCACCCACTCTTCCGCCCAGCCCGCGAGGTGCGTGGCGACGAGCGACAGGCAGAAGACGAACTCCAGGGCGAAATCGCGGTCGCTCGATACATCAAGGCTGTTCCTCGCGACAGAATCGAAGCCGAGTTTCTGACGGACCGATTCGCGGTCGATTGGCAGCGACGTGCCCGCGAGCGCCGCAGCGCCCAGCGGCAGCACGTTCACGCGGGCGCGGCAGTCGCGGAGCCGGTCGCGGTCGCGCTGAAGCTTTTCGACGTAGGCCAGGAAGTAGTGGGCCGCCAGAACCGGTTGCGCCCGCTGGAGATGCGTGTACCCGGGGAGGATCACGCCGGCTTCGCGCTCGGCCGATTCCACGAACGCCTTTTGAAGGTCGAGCAGCAGCAAATCGAGTTCGTCGATCGAATCGCGGACCCACAATTTCAGGTCGGTGACGACCTGATCGTTGCGGCTGCGGCCCGTGTGGAGCTTGCGGCCGGTGTCGCCTAACTTCGCGATGAGCGCCCGTTCGATGTGCGTGTGGATGTCTTCGAGCGCGATGGAAAACTCCATCTTCCCCGCGTCGATGTCCGCGCCGATCTCGTTGAGAGCGTTGACGATGCGCTCGGCCTCGTCGGTTGTGAGAAGCCCCACTTCTGCCAGCATCCGCGCGTGCGCCTGGCTTCCGATGATGTCGTGCCGGTACAGCCGGCGGTCGAACGTGATCGACTCCGTGAACGCTTCCACGCGCGCATCGGTCCCGCCCGTGAACCGCCCGCCCCACGTCTTCTGACTCATTCGCCCCTCGCCCCCGTCGCCGCCGGCGACACCGTCGAACGCTTCCCAATATCATGAGGTTTTAGGATTTCTTGCGAGGCGTGACACTTTCGCGCGACCTCGTGGGTACAGTGGTTGACCCCACGAACAGGAGGACCCCATGCGATACCGATTGCTGGCCGCGGTCGCGGCCACGTTCCTGACGACCGGGCTGGCGGCCGCGCAGCCCGCCGCACAACCGGCCGACAGCGGGCCGACCGTCGAAATCCGGCTCCGCTCCGTCAACGACCTGGTGGACCGGTTCGAGTACGTCGCCGGGCTGGCCGGCAAAGAAGACGTGGCCAAGCAGGTCCGCGAACTCTTGAAGAATCTCGCGGCCGACGGGAAGGGCATCGAGGGCGTCGATCCGAAGAAGCCGTTCGGCGCGTACGCGACGCTCGCCAAGGAGGTCGAGACCAGCCCGTTCGTGGTCATGGTGCCGATCGCCAACGAGGACCGGTTCCTGGAAATGCTCAAGACCCGGCTCGACGTGACCCCGGAGAAGGGCGACGGCGGCACGCTCAAAGTGGCCGTGCCCATCATCAACGAGCTGCACCTCCGGTTCGCCAACGGCTACCTGTACATCTCCCAGAAGGCCAAGGACCTCGACGCGAAGACGCTCGTCGCCCCGAAGACGTTCTTCGCGAAGGACGACGGTGCCGTCGCGTCGATCCTGGTTCACATCGACCGCATCCCGGCCGACCTGCGGACGTTCGCGCTCGGCCAAATTGAAATGGGGCTGAACGAGGAGCGGAAGAAGAACGCGGACAACGAGACCGCGGCCGAGAAGAAGCTGAAGGGGCTGGTTTTCGATTCGATGCTCGGCGGCGTGAAGGGACTGGCCGACGACGGCAAGGAACTGAGCATCAAGCTGTTCGCCGACACGAAGACGGACGACCTGTCGGCCGAAATCACGCTGACCGCCCGGAGCGGCTCCGCGACGGCCAAGAACTTCGCATCGTTGGGCGGCCGGACCAGCCTGCCGGCCGGGATCGTCGCGACGAGCGGCGCCGCGGCCCGCGGGAACGTCAAGATCGCCGTCACCGACGGCATGAGAAAGGAGTACGGCGCGGCGATCGACGCGCTCCTGGCCGACGCGCTGAAGAACGTCCCGGCGGACCAGGAGGAGTTGGCCAAGAACGCGATCGCGGTACTCGCCCCGACCCTGAAGGCGGGCGAACTCGACGCGGCCGGCTCACTCATCGGCCCGGACTCGAAGGGTCACTACCGCGCGATCGGGGCGTTCGCCGTGAAGGATGGGAAGGGCATCGAGAAGTTGCTCAAGGATCTGGTGAAGCAGTTCGGCCCGTTCATCGAAAACGCGGTCGAGTTCAAGTTCGATGTCGAGACGATCGGCGACTTCACTCTGCACCGGATCGAGGTCAAGCAGGGCGACGAGAAGGTGGAGAAGCTGTTCGGCACGAGCACGGTCTGGCTGGCAACGTCCGACAAGTGCTTCGCGTTCAGCATCGAGCCGGACGGTGACACGATCAAGAAGGGGCTGAAGGCGAAAGCGGTCGCGGCCCCGGTGGTGTCGCTGGAGGTCGCGGCGGCGAAGTTGCTCGCGCTGGCGCAACCGGACCTGAAGCCGGACGAACTGAAGGCGCTCTTGAAGGACGCCTTCGGCGAGGGCGGCCCGACCGGCAAGGACACGGTCAGCTTCAGCGTCGAGGGCGGCGACAAGCTGACCATCAAGGTGAAGGTGAAGGGCAAGGCGGTCCGGCTGTTCGCCGGCCTGGATTTGCTGAAGGGGCGGTGACGTTTGGAGTGAGGCGTGTCGCTTCGGTTTCGGAATTGCGACACGCCTCACTCACTGACGGCTGGCTTCGGATGATTCGCGATCCATGAAGCGAACGCCGCATCGTCGAGTTCCAACGCCTCGCAAACTGACCTTCGGAACCGGGGATCGAGCAACATTTCCGCGTTGAAGTCGGGGTGGTGGATCAGCCTCAGCAACGCGCTCTCACCACCAAACAAAACCAGATCGTCAAGCATACTCCACATGTCGAACTCAAAACCCCCGAATCCCCTATCGGGACTGACGTGAAGACCCAAATAGCGCCCCAACAGGGCGTTGATCGCTGCTTCAATGTCCAGTCGCGCGAGTACCTCGAAGGCGTTAATCGGATAAATCTTGCGGTGGATCAGTTCTTGCAACAGAGGAACATCGTCGGAGAATGGGGCCGGTTTTCCTTCGCGACTCCACGTCCGCCAAGCTTCCAGTAGCTGATCGTTCGCCGCGATCGCCTGTTGCGCGGCTTGTCGCAATCGATCGTTCACGCGCTTCTCCTACTTCTCCACCAACTCCACGCACACCAGTTCGTGCGGGCCGGCCTTTTGCCACGTCTCGCCACCATCGGTCTTGGCATACATGAAGCGCCCGGCGAACGCCGGGTGGCCCCACACACGCCCGGCGAGCGCCTTCGTCCGCGATTGCTCCTCGTAGCCCTTCGGCGACAGCTTCGCGAGGACCAGTTCGCCGGCGGCGTTCAGCGCGAGCACGCGGTCGGAGTCGTTCAGCCACACGATGCTTGCATGCGGGTTCCGCGCCCTCGGGGTGAGCTGGTTGTCGTCGTCCCACAACTTCTTTCCGCTCGCGAGTTCAAAGCACGTGAGTCCGAACCCGCGGTCGATGCTGTAGAGGTGTTTGTCGCGGTAGAGCGGCTGGGCCATTAGCCCGCGAAGGGTCTTCGTGTCGGTCCAAATCACCTCCGCGTCGGTCGGCTTGTCGCCGAGCCGGATCGCCTTCGCACCTTCCCAGTACCCGGTGACGAACACGATCCCGTCGTGGAACACCGGCGGTGCGATCGACACCCCGTATGTCACCTTGTACGGCACTTTCCAGAGTGATTTGCCGGTCGTGGCTTCGACTCCGTGAACGTTCTCCGGTGTCCAGATCACCACCTGCTTGCCACTTTTCGGGTGAATGACGACCGGCGTGCAGTAGCCCGCGGGGTCGGTGAGCGCCCGCCACACCTCTTTGCCGCTGTTGCGGTCGAGTGCGACGAGACACGCGCCCTTTCCGCCGAGGTGCAGGATGAGGTTGTCGCCGTCGATGACAGGCGATCCGGCAAAGCCCCACTCCGGCACGCGGGCGCCGAACTTCGCAACGCAATCGTGCTGCCAGATCACTTCGCCGGTTTTCGCGTCGAAGCAGAACAGGTGCCCGACCGCGCCGAGCGTGTAGACCTTGCCGTCGTGGATGGTGGGCGAGGTTCGTGGCCCGTTGGCGTACCCGCCGAGGTTCCCGTACCGCACCGCGTACCTGTGCGACCACAGCGGCTTGCCGGTGGCCGCGTCGAAGCACAGTACGCGCTCGGTGCCGTCGGGTTCGCCGTCCTTCGCTTTCGTAACGGGCGCTTCAAGGTCCATCGTGTAGACGCGGCCGTTTGCGACGGTGATGCCGGCGTACCCGCCGCCGACCGGTTGCCGCCACGCGGTCTTGAGGCCGCCCGCGGGCCACGTCTCCGGCAGCGCGGGCGCGGTGAACGTGCCGTCGCCCCGCGGCCCGCGCCACTTCGGCCAGTCTTCCGCAGATGCGGGCGCGGCGAGCAACGAAGCGAAGATAGCGAGCAGGGCGCGCGTCATACCTTCACCGTCTCCCCGGTGCCGTGGTTCGCGCCGCTCTTGTTCGCGGCCTCGATGAACGCCATGATTTCGATCGTCTCCGCGATGTCCAGCGGTGGCTTGCCCGTCTTGAACATCTCCACGATCTTCTTCAACAGCTCGCGGTAGATGAACTTCGTGCCGACCGTGACCGACTGAATGCCCTTTTCCGAGAACCCGACGAACCCGTAGCCGCTCGCCCCGGTGCGAATCCCGCGGAGGGTCGCGACGCGCCCGTCGGCCCACTGCCCTGTCGCCACGTCCACGCCCTTCTCGTGCGTGCAGGTGACGCGCTTGCACCCCGGCCCCATGAGCGTGTACAGCACCTCGACGCCGTGGATGCCGTAGTGGTACAACCCGGCGTTGCGCTCCGGGATCGGCGACAGCGACGCCGGGGCGTACACCACGCAGCCGACCAGCTTCCCGCGTTTGGCGTCGGCCACGAAGTCGGTTACTTCCGGGGCGTACCGCAGGGAGGATGATGAGAAGATCGGCACCTTCTTCTTCGCCGCGAGTTCGGCGATCTTCTTCGCGTCGTCGGTCGAGCAGGTGTACGGCTTGTCGATGAAGCACGGGACGCCGGCTTCGAGGAACGGTTTGGCGCGCTCGTAGTGAACGGTGCCGTCCACCGCCTCGATGAGCATCCCGTCCACCTTGCCGATCATGTCCGCGGGCCTGTCCACCAGCGGGACCCCGAAGTCCTTCATCTGCTTGGTGAAGCCCTCGACGCGCTCCGGCGACAGTTTCGATTCGCCGGCGCAGCCGATGACGATCTTCGCGCCATCGACGAACTGTTCCTGGTCCTTCCCGACGTGGTTGAGGCGCCGGGTGAACTCGACACAGTGTGACGTGTCGAAATCGAGGATGCCGAGTTTGATCATGGCTGACTCTGGTGTGTCCGGTCACTCCGTGACCTTGGTTCGGAATCCGGTCACGGAGTGACCGGACCACAGGAAGTTACTCCCGTCGCAGCGCCGGGATGACCGGCACCCGCAGGATACCCGCTGTCGCGGCCGATGCCACAACGAACCCGGCACACAACACCATTCCGAGCATGAGCGCGAGCCGTGCCCACGGCACCGCGGCGCCGCTCGCGACGTGCGGGGCCACCGATGCCAGCGCCGCCAGCACCCCACTGCCCAATCCGACGAGCAGCAAGAGCGCGTGTTCGACGATGACGAGGAACTGAAGCGCTCGCGTGCGGTAGCCGACGGCACGGAGCAGCGCGAGTTCGCCCAGGCGCTCCCACACCCCGCGCAGGATCACCACCGCGAGGCCCAGCACGCCGAGCAACAGCCCGAACCCGCCGAGGAGCTGGAACGTGGACAGGTACGCGCCGATCACCGCCTGATACGACGCGACGCGGTCGCGCGCGGGCGTCGCGGTGAGGCCGTTGGCGCGGAACCCGACTTCCAGGAGCTTCGCGACCTCGGCCTCCTTGCCCGGTGCGGTGCGGATCAGAAACGCGCGGTAACCGGTCTGGTTCGGGAACAACTGGAGGAACTGGGCCTCGCTCGCGATCAACTCACTCTGGAACGGGCTATCGACCAGCGTCCCGACGATGCGGAACGTCACCTCCTGCCCGTCGTCGCCGGGCATCGTGAACGTATCGCCCACCGCTTTCTTCAGCATCCACTGCGCGGTGTTCTGTTCGCAGAACACCGGCACCGCCCCGCCGCTCGCCCGCTCGATGCTCCGCTCGCGCAGCAGCAGCCACGGATTGGCTTTCTCATCCGGCGTCTTCGCGAGCGTCTCGTAGAACTTGAACCCGCCGCGGTCGATGAGCGCGTCCGGAACGCCGAGCACGCGGGGCCGCGCGGCCTGGAACAGGTTCGCGCAGCTCGCGTCGTCGCCGCCGCGAACGCGGAGCGACTGCACTTCCTCGATTGCCGTGAGTTGCTCTTTCGCGCGGAGGAACTCGGGCGTCTCCGCGGGGTCGTCCTTGTCCCCGCCGCGCGGCGCGTAGGCGCGCTTCAGTTGCTTCTCCAGGTCCGCGCGGCCCAGCCCCGAATCGAACGGCTGGAACAGCGGGTTGGTGCTTTCCGCGACCAGATTGAACCCGCCGCTCCCACCGGTTTTGTCCAGAAACTCCTTGTCGGGTTGTCGGCGGAAGCTCTCCACCGCGACGAGCAAAAACGCTGCCGCCGCGAGCAGCGCCGCGGTGAGCAGACTGCGCGCGGGGTTGCGGGCCGCGTTGCGCGCACCGAGTTGCGTGAGTGCGGGAACGCCGCGCCCGTTCACGACCGCGTGTCGCGTTCGGCGCATCCAGAGCGAAACGCTCGCCAGCGCCGCGGTGAGCAGCAGCCCGCCGCCGCCGAAGATCGTCATCGCGCGGAAGTCCGGATTATCCACCGACCCGCCGGCCGCAAGAAGCCCGATCCCGACGACGAGCGATCCACCAACCAGCCACTTGACCCACCACGCCGGCGGCTTGACGAGGTCCGTTGCGACCGCGGTTTCGCCGCGCAAAAGCGCCGGCGGCGCGACCTTCACCAGCCCGCGAACGCTCCACCACAGAGCGCCCAGCGCCATGATTATCGTCGCTGCGAAACCGATCACGAATGTCAGTAGCGAGGCGTGCGGCTTCAGGTACGACCGCACTTCCGAATCGGGCCAGAGGTCGAGAAGCACGTTCAGCAGCAGCCGGTTGTACGCGACGCCGGCGGCCAGCCCGATTGCCGCCCCGACTGTTGCGACGATCAACCCTTCGGCGAGGAGCAACCGGCGGGCACGCTTCACCGCGAACCCGGCCGCGAGGAGCAACCCGACCTCCTTCGCGCGGCGGTCGAGTGAGAGCCGGAACAGCAACCCGACGAGCATGAGCGCCGCGGCGATGAGGAACAAACTGAATCCGAGAAACAGCCCACCGAAGTCGGTGCCGCCCTTGCTCGCGGTCAAGAGGCGCTCGCGGATCGGGTCGAACGTCAGCCCCGCGGCCTTCGGATCGAAGTGCTTCGGTAGCGCCGCTTCGAGGCGCTCGTGGGTGCGCTCCAGCGGTTCGTCTGCGGCCGGGGCGACGCGAACGGAGGTGTCCGCGCCGTAGCGGCTGCCGAACAGTTTGCGGGCGGTCGCGAGGTTGAGGTAGGCCATCGGCGTGGCCTTGTTCGCGTTGAAGAACGTGCTCCGCGGGTGCTTGTCGGGTACCCGCGCGCGGATCTTCTCCTTCGGCAATACCGGCGGCCGGTCCCAGTCGAACAGGTTCGCCTTCGCGTCGGTGACGCCGGGAATTTCGGGCGTCAGGTCCTTGTCGCGGGCCGGGCCGGAGAACGGGATGTAGCCGCGGAGCGTGAGCTCCGCCTCCTTCAGTTTGCCGTCGCCCTCGACCTCGGGATCGAAGTACGACATCCGCACTTTGGTTCCGGGCGGCAGCTTGTTCAGCTCCGATCCGGGCCAGTCGAGCAGGGCGATTTCGTCATCGCCGACGGGTTCGGGTGCGACGGGGGCGAGGTCGCGCGGGCCGAGTGGCGGCGCGGCGGCGGTGTTCAACCCCGCGACGATCGGGTACGGGATCTCCTTCTTGCCGACCGCGAGCGTGTCCGCGACGTACACCACAGTCGGCTCGGCGCGCAGGCCGAGTTCCTTCGCCGTGGCTTCGATCGCCTCGACGGTCCTCGGCGGCAGAATCAGTTCGGTCGATTCGATACTGACGTACCCGCCGCGCCCGAACCGGCGCTCGATCTCGCGGAACTTCAGCCCGAAGTCTTCGGCGCGCAGGCGCTCGCGCAGAGCGGCGTTCAGCTCGTCCGCCGAGGCGCCCCGCGCGAGTAGCGCGGTGGCCACGGGGGACGCGCTTCCCGTGACGATGCGGGCTAGCGCACGGAGCGGGACGAACACGTTCAGCGGGGCTGCGGGGTTCGGAGTCAGGTTGAAGTCGTTCTCGGGAGCGTCGGCGGGCAGCACCGCGAGGACCTCGAACTCCATGGTCGCGGTCACCTCGTCGGAGCCGCGCTTGGCGAGCGCGGACGATCGCGGGAGGTCGCCGAACTGCTCGACCCCGAGCCGCACCTTGGCCCCGGCCTGCGCCCCGAGCTTCTCCGCGACGCGCGCCGACAGCACGATCTGCCGCGTGGTCCCGTTCCAGTCGATCCCGGAGACGCCGGAGGGCGCGAACCGCTCATCGACGCCGAGCACCGTCACGCGCCCGATGTACGGGCCGTCCGGGCGACCGGTTTGCACCGAGCCGGGCATCAACAGCACCGGCGCGACCTTCCCGGGCAACCCGTCCGCGACGCTGACGCGCACCGGGCGCGGGAAGAACGCGACCGCATCGACCCCGCCGAGTTGCCGCTCGACGCGGGCACGCAGGCTCCCGCGGAGCGAGTCGCCGACGAGCAGCGCTCCGGTGAGGACCGCCGACCCGACCGCGACCCCGAGCAGCACCGCGAGGTTGCCCCGCGCGTGATAGCGAAGGTTGCGGAGGACGAGTTTGGTTGTGGTGAGCATGGTGCGCGTCGCGCTCGCCTTCGGCTTGCGGCTAACGGATCAGAGGGGTTGGAGCACGCCGTCGTTCATCTCAAGCCGACGAGCGAACAGCCTCGCCAGTTCCGCACTGTGCGTGACGACCACCAGCACGTTTTGCTCTTGTTGATGAAGTTGCATCAGCAGTTCACCGACCGATTGCGCGTTGGTGCGGTCGAGGTTGCCGGTCGGCTCGTCGGCGAGCAAGAGCGTGGGCTTCAGCACAAGCGCGCGGGCGACCGCGACCCGCTGGCGCTCGCCGCCGGACAGTTCCGCCGGGCGGTGATCGAGGCGCCCGCCGAGACCGACGCGCTCCAGCAGTTGCCGGGCGTAGGCTTCCGTTTCGGCCGCCGGCGTGGATTTGTTGACGAGTGTGGGGATGAGGACGTTTTCCAGTACCGAACACTGCGGGAGCAGGTGGTGATCCTGGAACACGAACCCGATGCGGGCGTTGCGGAACGCCGCCAGTTCCGGCTCCCTGAGCGCGAACGGGTCGGTGCCGTCGAGCGTGACCTTGCCGCCGGTCGGTCGGTCCAGCGTGCCGAGGATGTGCAGGAGCGTACTCTTGCCGCTGCCGCTAGGCCCCATCACGGCGACCGCAGCGCCGCGGTCGAGCGTCAGGCTCGCGCCGCGCAACACCGCGAGCGTGCCGCCCCGCGTGGGGTACTCCTTCGAGACGTTATCGACGACGAGTGACATCGCGGTGTCAATCAGTGGGTGGTGGGCGGGTTCGGGTGGTTCGGGTCGTTCCCGTCGTCGAGGTAGACGAGCTGGTCCCGCAGCACTTCCGTGTACGCGGTGTAATCCGAATACTCCAACTCGACGCCGTACACCTCACGCCCCTTCGGGCCTAGTGGCCCGCGGAACTCGATGATGCGCCCCTTCATGCCGGGAAAATGCATGATCTGAACGCGGTCGCCGAGTCGCGGCTCGCGGGTTTGGTCGATCGTCGATGCAGACACGGTGCCCTCCACTGCGACTTACCATGGGGCGATATTGAGGAGTGTCAAGAAATAATCATACACGATCCGATCCAACTCGGTTGCGAGCGCATCGCATGAACCTTGCCACGTCGTGACCGTCACGAGATCAAGCGGCGGGCCGAGTGGTGCGACGACGCCGTGATGAACGACGTAGTTCCGCCACTGGTTTAGCAACGCGAGGTGGTTCACCCGCAGCCCGTTCGAGCTATTCTTGTCGAGTTCGGCCTTGAGGCTGATCCCGAAACGGTCGAAATCGCGCGTGAGCGATTGCAGGTTCGGATTCCCCGTGCCGAGCGTGATCTGTGCCATGAACTGCCGATGTGACACCGCGCCGAACGGCGAGGGCAGCGCGGCTGCAAACGCAGTGGTCGCTTCCGTGTACAGGTCGCGGCAGAAGCCCTGAAAGTGCGCACACAGTATCGCGACGAGTGCGCGGAGGTTCTCGTCGGTGAGTGTGGAGGGCGGTGCGGCGCTGATCTGGCCCACGAGCGCGTTCAGGCGCGGCACGCGGTCGGTCTGCCAGCGGAGCAGCGAGTTCGAGGGCATCGCGGTCACTCCGACATCAGCGCCGCGAGGGCCAGCGTGCCGAGACCGTAGAACGTGTATTCCACGTCGGTCCGCTCGTCCCACAGCCCGCCGCGGAAGCCGCCGGTCAATTTCCCGCACGCCAGGGCATAATCCCGCACGCTGTCCCAGTCGAGTTTGTTCGCGTGGCCGAGCTGGTCGAGCGTCCAGCCGCCCGTGAACGTGGAGAGCAGGTCCGCGGCCGGGATGCGGTCGTTCGCTCGCAACCCGCCCTCGAACGCGGAAGGCAGCACCGCAAGGAACTCCGCGGTCTCGCGCTTCTCGTCTTCGGACAACTCGCCGAGGATCTGCAGCACCCCAACGCCGGCGGCGGTCGGGTTGGTGCCGCTGCGCTTCATGGCGCTGATCTCGACGTACCCGCCGTCGGGCCGGCGCCGCGACTTCACGAACTGCGCGAGCTTCTCGGCGTCCGGTACCGGTTTGTCGAGCAGTTGCAAGCAGAGCGTGACGAGGAAGCTCGTGTAGGTACTGCCGTGCGGCGCGCCGGGCGTCTTCCCGTAGCCGCCATCGGACGTGCGGAACGTCTCCAGTGTCGCCGCGACGCGATCCTTCCAGTCCGGCGGGGCGTCGGCGAGTACGTCCGGACCGCCGCCGAGCGGGACGAGGTAGCAACTCACGACGAGCGAGAAGAAGTCCACCACGCCGGCGGAGCCGCTGAGTTTGGTGCGGAGGAAGTGGGCGGCCTTCCCGCACACGTCGGGGTTGAGTGCTTGCAGCACCGCGAGCGAGCGGAGCGCGAAGCCGGTGTAGTACAGATCGGAGCCGCCCTCGCGCCCGCTGAACCCGCCGTCGGGGTTCTGCGCTTCGAGCAGGTACCGCGCGTTCCGCTCGCGCCCCTCTGCCGGCAACCGCTCGATCCCGTCGAGCAGCCGGTTCGTTAGGCGCGTCAGGTACGGTTCGGGTTCGCTCACAGGTGCCCTTCCAACTTCGCGCGGATGTCCGGCGGGATGTCGAGCGATTCGATCTGATCGGGGCCGAGCGTGCGGCAGAACACCGCGGTGATGCGCCCCGACGCGAGCGGTTCGCCGCGCTGGTTGGCGAAGTCGAACCGATAGCTCACCGACTTCGCCCCGAGCTTTTCGAGCGTCACGGCTACGGTGAGTACGTCCTGGAACTTCGCCGGCTTTCGGAAGTCGCACGCGGCCGACACGCGCGGGAACCCCCACTTCCCGCCGGCGTCGAACCAACTGACCGACAGCCCGAGACTGCGGAGGAAGTCCGACTCCGCGACTTCCATGAACCGGAAGAAGTTCGAGAAGTGCATGATGCCGGCCATGTCGGTGTCACCGAACTCGACGCGGCGCGTGATGGAGAAGGGCATGTCGGCTCGTTGAGTGTTGCTCGTGTGTCGGGGGCGACGTTTCACGTGGAACGTCAGCGAACGTTTGAGCATCGTGCGCGAAACCCTTGGAAATACGAAAGGTTGCCAAAGGTTGCCAAAGATTGCCAAAGATTGCCAAAGATTGCCACTTGGCAATCTTTGGTTTTCCCAGGGTTTTTGGCCCTTTTTTTCAAAGATTGCCAAAGATTGCCAACTCGTCACCTACCCGACACTTAACTATACAATTGTGCGCATTCGTTCGCCGAGCAAACTACCCGATTGCGCCCGCGGTCGGAGTCCGCACCACGCGCTCGATCAGAGCGACGGTTTCGCGGGCCATCACCTCGGCGGTGAACCGCTCGCGGACCGCGGCCTCGCCTGCGCGGCCGGCGCGGGCGCGGAACGTGTGGTCGGTCAGCACGCGGGTCAGACCGTCGGCGAGTTCGTCGAGCGAGTCGGGCGCGACGAGCAACCCGCCGCCGGCGGATTCGACCAGTTCCGTGAACGCGCCGTGTGCCGGCAGCACCACCGGCACCCCGTTGGCCCACGCTTCGAGGACGTACAGCCCCTTCGGCTCGCGGTAGACGGTCGGCACGCACAGCACGTCGATCGACCGCATGAACTGCACCTTGTCGTCGTGCGCCGGGCACTCGACGTGTTCGAAATCGGCGAGCAACCCCGCGGCTTCGAGGCGCTTCACTTGCTCCTCGAAGTAGGGGCGGTTGTTCTCGCCGAGCCAGCCACTGACTTTCAACTTCGCGGCCGGCGCGCCGGGCCGTTGCCGCATCCGGACGAACGCCTCGACGGCGCGGTGGAACCCCTTCTCCGGGCAGATGCGGGCGAAGAACCCGACCGTGAGCGGGCCGTCGGTACGGACTTCGATCGGCCCGCCGTGACCGGCGAGGTTGATGCCGGGCTGCACAACCGAGATTTGTTCGCGCGGAATGCCGAGGTAACCTGACATGTGGTCGGCGTAGTAGGCGCTCGTACTGATGTAGCCGTCCACGGACCGGCCATTCGCGCGGATCAGTTCGGCGCAGCGGGCGCGCTCGGTTTCGGGCAGCTCGTCGAGGAAAATGTCGTCGCCTTGTAGTGTGACGAAGATCGGCACACCGAGCGCCTGCTTCACCGCCGGAAGGATGCCCGAAAGCAGTGCGTTCGTGAGCAGCACCACGTCCGGCTTTTCGTCCTTCAGGTAGGAGACCAGCTCCTCAACCTCTTTCGCCTGCTTGCCGTGTGAACCTTCGAGCATCGAGATCGTGAGCGCACCCTGGTCGCGATACTTGGCGCGCACCGCGAACCGCGAGACCCACTTCAGGAGCCAGCGGAAGTTGAACAGCCGGTCGAGGAACCGCGGGGTGTGCCGGAAGAGCCAGAACTTCTGTTCGAGGTAAATGTTGATCCCGCCGAAGAACACCTTCTTCTGCGAGGCGTCCGGTTCGTCCACCTTGATCGGCATGTACGCGGGGATCAGCAGCGCGTCGTGGCCGAGGCGCCGCAGCGCGGTGACGAGCGTGTTGTCGCGCATGCAACTGCCGCAGTACATGCCCGCGGCGCCGGCGGTGATGAACGCGATGCGCATGGCCCGTTCGCGGGGGTGGGGCGGTGAGGTTGTCTTAGGTCGGATACCGCGGCGCGGCGAACGGCTTTCATGGGCGGTGTGTAGTGGGCGGCGGGCAGTGGGCAGAAAGACAGCAGAAGAAGTGGACAGAGTTGGTCTCTTGTCTTCACCGCCTGCTGCCTACTGTCCACTTGGAACTGTTACGCGATTGTCACGGCTCGTGGACGCGCCGTTTCCCGGCTGTTAATCTGGTTCCGCTTGCGTGACTCGCACCGGGGGCCGCCATGACCGCTCGCTTCGTTCGCTGTTGGCTCGTTGGAGCCGCGCTGCTCGCCACGCTGCACACCTCTGTCGCACAGCCGCCCAAGCCGAAGGACGCGGCCGACCCGGCCGACGACCCTTTGCCCGACGGCGCGAAGGTGCGGTACGGGATCTCCCGGCCGATCCTCCGCGGCAGCCCGCACGTCGGCCTCATCGGGCCGAAGTTCAACGACTTCCTCGCGCCGACCTTCGACGGGAACACCCGGCGCTACAACCTCGGCACCGGGCGTCCGCTGAACTTCGGCCCGGTGTGCCCGGGGCGCGCGGTCGTGTCCGCCGACGGCAAGCGCGCCGCGGTGTCGCGACCCGGCGGGTTGACGGTGATCGATGTCGCCAGCGGGAAGTCGATCCTTTCGGTGCGACCGCCGGAGGGCGTCGTGCTCGTCGGGATTCCCGGCGCGTCGCTGTCGGCGAACGGCAGTTTGCTCGCCTACGGTGGGCGCGGGCAGAACAACCGCGGCGAAGTGGTCGTGTGGGACATCGACAAGAACGCGCTCGTCGCGCGGGTCGAGACGGTGCAGGCTACACCGGTGTTCCCGCTGCTCTCGCCCAACGGCGAGACGCTCGTCACCCATGGGCCGCCGCTGCCGCGGATCACGGCCCCGCGCACCGACCCCGGTGCGCCGCCGCCCGAGCCGAAGGCCCCGATCGACCCCGACGTGATGCGGACGGCGCAGGTGTGGGAAGTGGCCAGCGGGCAGGAACTGTTCAAGGCCCGCGTCACCGGGATGGGCGGGATCGTCGTATCGTCGGCGTTTTCCGGCGACGGGTCGTTCGTCGCGCTGTCGTGCGGCGACGGCCCGGTCGATTTGTGGGACGTGAACACCGGCAAGCGGACGCAAACGCTGCTCGGTCGCAAGGCGATGGGCGTGAAGGTCGCGGTGTCGCCGGACGGCAAAACCGTCGCCGCGGTCGCGCCGGATTACCGCATCCAGCGCTGGAACGTCGCCGACGGCAAGCCGATCGGGGTGACCGACCCGCCGCCGGCGATCCTCGTGGACGAGATCAGCGGGCTGGCGTTCTCTGACAACGAAAAGGTCGTGGGCTGGCAGACGCAGGCGCAATTCTGCATGGCGTGGGAGGCGCCGTCAGGCCGATTGTTAAGTCCCTTGTCGGAACACATCGCGGCGATCAAGAGCATCTCCAACCCGATCGAGGGGAAAGATCTGTTCACGAGCGGCGACGACGGGCGCGTGTTTCGCTGGGACTACCCGACCGGGCAGCCGAACGAGCAAATCACGCTGCACCCGGCACGCATCCCCGGCGCGCCGCTGATTCGCCCCATCGTCATCGTTTCAGCAGACGCCACGAAGGCGAGCCACACGCGCACGCCGATCGAGGTGTTCGAGATGGCCAACGGCACCGACCTGTTCATCGTGCCGCCGCCGTCGGCCCCGCCGGCGTTACTTTCGCACGCCACCTCGCCCGACGGGTTAAAGGTGATCAACCTGTGCCGCCCGGCCGACACCAAGCGGGCCGGGGCGTGTGTCGTGTGGGATCTCGTCACCGAGCGCCGGGTGATCGAGGTCGAAATCCCACCCTCGACCATCATTCCGAAGGCGTCGATGAACAACGAGGGGACGCGGTTGGTGGTGCTGACGCACACGCGCGACGCCGCGACCGGGCAGCCGGTGGGGCTGGTGACCGCGTGGGACGTGAAAACCGGCAAGAAGGTGGGCGAGGTGTCCGACCCGACCGCGCTGGACCTGGTGTACGTGACGGCGATCGGCGAAACGGCGGCGGTGCTGGTGTCGCGGTCCGGGCGGCTGTGGTCGGTGGATTACGTCGCCAACAAGGTCGGCAAGGACATCGACAAGTTGCCGCAGAGCGGCGAGATCGCGGTGTATGGGCCGGTGGTGTTCAGCCCGGACGGCAAGCTGTTCGCGACCGGCATCCAGGGTCCGAAGGTCGAAACCTACGGGGTGCGAGTGTACGAGTGGCCGACCGGCAAGCCCGTGCGGACGTACATCGGCCACGTCGCCGCAGTGATGGCAATGCGGTTCACCCCGGACAACAAGTACCTCAAGTCCGGCTCGCAGGACACGAGCGTGTTGTTGTGGGATCTGAGCAAGGTGCCGATGCAGGAGAAGGCGCCGATGGAGAAGTGAGGTGGGGACGTGTCCGTTGTTTCAGCCGCGGAGCGGCCGAAGTGTCTTCAGCCGCGGAGCGGCGACCGATGTTAGCCCAGGGTGCAGCGAGGCTTGGCGAGCGAAACCCTGGGAAACGAACGACGAAATAAATCGAAGCCCCGGAGGGGCGACAGAACCTTCGCGGTCGGGTCTGTCGCCCCTCCGGGGCTTGGGGATTTCTTCTGACGCTTTCCCAGGGTTGCGCTTCGCTCCACCATGGGCTAACATCGGTCGCCGCTCCGCGGCTGAAAACAACGGCATTCCCGCCACGCACCTACTTCCCCTCCTTCCGCCACCCCTCGTACTCCTTCAACACCTGTTCGCGACTACAGCGCTCGCGGTAGATAAGGCGCGCACGTAACTCGTATTCCGTGTTCACCTCGTACTTCGGCAGGATGTACTGGAAGTCCCACGCAGGGTTGGTCGTCTGGAGCGCGGTGTTCTGCCCGCCGCCGCTCGGCGAGTGCGACAGTCGCAACCCGCTCGTGCGGTCGAACATCAGAATCAGGATGTGCTTCCGGTACAGCCCGTAAAAGAGCGGCAGGTCGTACCGCAGCGGCGAGAGGCTCTTGTAGAGTGTGTCGCGGTGGTCCTTCGCGAACGTCAGCTCGAACTTGTCGTCCTGGTGAACCACAGTACTCACCGAGTTGTGCGCCGGGGAGCAGTGCTGGAGCCAGAGGTTTTTGCCGCGGAGGTACATGCTCTTGTCTTCGGGCGCGTTCATGTAGCTCGCCCAGAACAGGCCGAGGTAGCCGCGCTGGAAGACGTGCTGCGTGGCCTTGAACGAAAAACGAAAGTCAATCGCGTCCGGTTCGCGGAGCGTAAAGAGCGTCGTGCTTTCGAGTTTGAAGGTGGGTGTTGCGGGCTGGTGCAGTTCCGCGACGGTATCGCTCACCTTCTTGAACGTCATTTTCGCCTTGCGCGGCTCGAAAAAAATGTCAGAAGTGCCGGGCGGGTCGAGCGTCTCGCCGTCGAAGATGTGCTCGAAGTTCATCCCCGCGACGGTGGGGACGAAGAGGTTCGTTGGCTCGGTTTTGTGGGTGAGCGACCAGAGTCCGTTGTAGCCGGCGCGGTGTTCGCCCTTCGCGTCGTTGTCGCCGATCGTGGCCGCGAGGTCGCCGAGTGTGAAGGTGTCGCTGGGCACGGTGCGCTCCGCGGGCGAAGGGTGACGGACCGCACTCTACCAGATTTTTGCCCCTCATACAGAATGCGTTGAAACGTTAACCGGCGCTCACTTCTTGGGCGGGCTGCCGAAACTGCCGCCGGGGCTGCCGATCACCTTCGCCGAGCCGGTGGCGCGGTCGTAGATGATCTTCTGACCGGGCTGGTCGTTCCCCTGGCCGAATCGGTTCATGATCCGCGCCGGGATCGCCTCGGTGCCGGTCAGAATGACCTGCTTGCCGTCGTGACCGATCGTCTCGCCCCACCCCTCGTACTCGTCCGAGCGGACGTACGCGTTGCCGGTGGCGTCGAGCCGCTGCACCGGCGGCGCGTTACCCTTCTTGTGGCTCCACACCACCAGTTCCTTCGTGCAGGTGAGCAGCACCGCCCGGGGCGGGAGCCGGAACCGCTCGATCGCCACCGTTGGCGAGTCCGCCGGCACGCTAATCACCTCGATCGTGTCATCGAACGTCGCCTTCTGAAACACCTTGCCCTTGTCGATCGCGGTCATGCGCCCGCGGAACTTGATCTGCGTGAGCTTCATTTCCTGGTCGTCGGACGGCGGCTTCGGCGCGGGCGCCATCGGGGGCTGCGGTCCCTTCGGTGCGGGCGGCATCGGCGACGCTGGGCCCTTGGGCGACGGGCCGGCCGGGTCTTTGTCGCCCAACTGCCAGATGCGGAGCTGGCCCTCGGGGCCGTCGGCGTTGACGAGCTGGTACTTCTCCCCGCCGGCGGCGTCCTGGAACTGGGCGAACACCTCCAGCACCTGCGCCCGCAGTTGCTGCGACTTGACCATCTTGCCGGTCTTGTCGAACTCGACCTGGTTGTAGTAGACGAACAGCTCGCGCGGGTCGTCGGCCGCGTCGCCGGGGGCCGGGTTGCACCGCACGGTGTCGATCTTCGCCTTGTCGTCGGGCTTCCCCGGCGCGGCCTTCTTTTGCGCGGTGTTGAAGTAGATCGGCCGGTCGAACTTGACGTGCATCGTGTGGCACAGCATCCACGACTCGCCCTGCCTCGCGGACACCTTCCCGACGAACTCCGCCGACCGCTGTGCGCCGCGGAAGGTCATCGAGTCGCGCCAGTGGATCACCACCACTTCGGGCTGGTTGAGTTCGCCCCCGGACAGGTCGCTGTTGGTCGGCATCGTGAGCGCCCCGCGGCCCTTCACGAACGCCGCGTTGTGGACCTGATCGAGGATCACTTCCGGCCCGAGGAGCGACATCTCTTCCTGGTGAACCTCGCCCGGCCGGGACGGGTTCCAGCCGTAGACGGTCATCACGCTGCCTTCGGGCGAGCCGTCGATGATGAGCAACCGGCCGAGGATGTCCACCCCGCGCGGCTTGGCCGGGTCGGTGGGATCCTGGTGAACGGTGACATCGTCCTCGCACCGCGCGCGGTCGAGCTGGTACTTGGTCGCGGGTGCCGAGGGTGGTTCAGCCGGCTTGCCCGCAACTGGCGGCGCTTTCGGTGCGGGGGGGACCGGCACGCGCGTCACCCAGGTGTCGATCGTCTTCGCGCGAATGACCGTCGGCGGTTTCGGCTTCGCCGGCGGTGGGGGCGTTTTGGGTCCGCCCGCGACCGCCGGATTGGGCCCCGGGCGCGCGAGCGGCGGTTCGGTCCACGGCGCCGGCGGCCCCATCGGGTTCATCGGTTGAGGGGCCACCACGACCGCTGCCGGCGCGGGCTTCGGGTCGGAAAAGAAGGCGTTCAACTGCGTCGTGTGCTCGATGTCGTACTCCGTGGAGTGGCTCTTCACGTTCCCGGTCGCCTGGATCCGCGCCGGCCGCGCGCCGCCGCTGGAAGCCGCGGCGTTACTGGCCGGCGGTTGTGCAGAGGGTGTGGGCGGCGGGCCGGCTTTCGGGGGAGCCACGGGGAGCGGTGTGGCGGTCGCGGCGCGCGATTCGAGCCAGAGCTTCAGGACGTCGCCCTCCAGCCAGTAGTCGGCCTTCTTGTCCTCGAATTTCGCCTTGTCTTTGCCGTCACCGGTGAAGGTGAACAGATCCTGTTCGACCCCGTTGACGACCTCGCGGGTCTGCACGAGCGACGTGTGCCACGTTGCGGTGGTGGGGTGAGTCTTGGTCGCGGCGTCGAACAGCTTCACCTCGCCGGCCCCGCGCACGGTGACCTGCGCCTTCCGCAACGGGGGCGGGCCGGGTTCGCTGGTGAGCGTCGCGGGGCGCTGCGGGGCGCCGGCCGACAGGACATTCTGCTCGCGCACGACGTACAGCGGCGCCCCGGTGAGGATCGTGCGGCTCGCGGCCTGCTCGTGAACGAGATCCTGGCCGTACGCCTCCATCAGTTCGTCCTGCGAGGTGGCCGTCACGAACCGGCCGGCGGTGTAGGTCCAGGCGTGCAGCCTCTTGATTGCCGGGGCGTTGGGCGCCCGGGCCGAGGCCGTGGCCCCGCCGTTGAGTTCGAGTTCGAGCACCTGGCTGAACAGGCTGCTCGTCCCGCCGGTCGCGGGGACTTTGTTCACCAGCACGTCGTTGGGCAGGTTCGGGTCGGAGTGCGGCACCACGTCGAACCGCGCGACCGCCTTCTCCGCGTCGTAGGAGAACGGACCGCGGGTATCGACCTGGAGCAGCGCGCGGTTCATGAGCCGGGCGGTGTACGCGGCGGGGCCGAGGTTCCCGGTGACCGCGGCGACCGCCGGCGGGGGCGGAACGAGCGCCAGCGTGTTGCTCCTGGGCGCCTCGCCCGGGCCGGGCGGCGGCCCGCCCACCATCGACTGTCCGTTGTCCACCCACAAATTCACAACCACCTGTTCCAAGAGGTCGAGCTTGCGCAGTCCGTGTGTGTTGGTGCTGTTGGTCTTCTTCGGTTTCGGCTGCCCTGGCGGCGGTTCGGGTTCGAGGTAGACGCGCAGCCCGATCGCCGTCACGGTCGGCGGCGGCGGCCGGTGCCCCGCGAGGACATGCGCGACGGTCGTCGGCGCGCGGGCCTCGTCGCTCTTGGTGGCCGCGGTGACCGGGGCGCCCGAACCGATTGCGCGCGGGAGGTTCTGCCGGTCCACGATCTCGACCGGAACATCGGTCCAGAGGTCCGGCCCCTGCGCCGCGGGCGTGCCGACGACGTTTTTCGCGTCGCGGTAGAATACCGGGCCGGGCGTGCGGATCACCAGGAACCGGTTCGGGTCGGCCGATCGCTGGTTGTTGATGATGTGGACCGTTCCGCGGCGCGGGTCCTCGAACGTGCCGCCGAAATCGCTGACCAGTTCCAGCCGCAGCAGCTTCGCGGTGCGCATCTCGCTCGGGTTGTTGATCTTGCGGTCGAACTCCAGCACCGCCTTGTCGGAGTGGATCGTGGTGATCTCGGTGACCTCGCCCGGCTGGCGCAGGTGCGCGGGTTTCGGCTTGCTGAAGAGGGCGAGGCTGAACGGGGAGAGCGTGACGCGGGCGGAGTCCGGGTTGGCGGGGCAGGGGCCGGCCGCCAGCAGGACCGACGACTCGCCGCGGCGGAACTCCAGTTGCGTTTCGTACAACCGGTAGTCGATCTCCGGGGCCTTTGGGCCGAACGCCAGGGCCAGTTTGACCTGCGTGGGCGATTCCTGGTTCACCGGCGGCATGAACTCGCCGCCGCTGGGTTCGAGAAACTTGTCGGGCAGTTGGGGCAGCCCGTCGAGCCAGCCGAGGAAGTGCGCGTACGCGCCGTAGGCGCAGCCGAACAGCACGAAGCCGGCGAGCAGCAACAGGGTCCGTCGCGGCGTCAGCACCGATCGCGCTCCGTGTTTTTCGGGTGGCCGGCTCTCTCCGAGAGCCGGGTCGCTCGCCACGCGAGCGACCGGCTTTCCAGCGACTCCACAAGTCAAGCGAATGGCGCCCGGCTGCGCCGGTCGAGTCGCTCTCGGAGAGCGACCCACCCGAGGTCAGCCCGTGCAGCGGGCGGTCAGTTCGTCCCACCGGCCAGCCGCCTTCAGCAACCACTCGATCGCCTCGCGGACCGCGCCGCGGCCCCCGGGCGCCGCGGTCACGTAATGCGCGGCCGTCCGCACTTCCGCACAGGCGTCGGCGACCGCCACCGCCAGCCCGCACCGGCGCAAGACCGGGAGGTCGGGCAGGTCGTCGCCGATCGCGCACACCTGGTCGGCCCGCAGACCGGTCGCGGCCAACACTTCCGCGAACGCGGCGAGCTTGTCGTCGCGCCCTTGCAGGACCGGGTCGATGCCCAGTTCCGCGGCGCGGCGCTCCACCGCGACTGACTTTCGTCCCGATACGATGACCGAGCGCTTACCCGCGGCGCGCCACAACTTCAACCCCGACCCGTCGCGCACGTGGAACCGCTTCAACTCAGTCCCGTCGTCGGCGTAAATCACGCTGCCGTCGGTGAGTACGCCGTCCACGTCGAGTAAGAGGAGTTCGATGGCCGCGGCGCGGGCGGGGAGGTCGGCGACTGGATTCACTTTACGCGCTCTTGCGTTCGACCAGGCGCAGCGGCGGGCGGGAATCCGCCCCGCCCGGGGCCGGTTCGAGTCCGATCAGATCGGTAATGTCGAGCATTCCGACGGGGCGCCCGTCGGCGTCCACGACCGGCAGCTCGCTGAACTTCCGCGCCTTCAGCACGTCCAGCGCGGCGGAAACGCGCGCGTCGGGCGCGATCACGATCGGGGCGCGTGTCATCACGGCCGAAATGGGGCCGTCGAGCGCTGCGTCCTGCCGGTTCTCGAACAAGCGGGCGAGGTCGCTGTCGGTGAACAGCCCGGCGAGGCGCCCGCCGGCGTCCACGAGCATGATCGCCCCGGTGCGCCGGCCCGAGTGCCGGACGCGGGCGAATACTTCCCGAACGGTACTGGTTTCCGGGGCGATGCGGAGCGCGTCCCCGCAGCGCATCCACTCGGCGACGACCGCGAGCTTGCGCCCCAGCGCGCCGGCCGGGTGGAACCGGGCGAACTCGTCGGCGGTGAACTGCCGCTGTTCGAGCAGCGTGAACGCCAGCGCGTCGCCCAGCGCCAGCATGACCGTCGTACTGCTGCTCGGGGCCAGCGCCAGCGGGCACGCTTCAGTAACCGGGCCGTAGACGATCGCCGCGTCGGCGGCTTTTGCGAGTGTGCTGTCGGGGCGGCTCGTGATGGCATACAGCCCGGCCGCCAGGCGCTGGAGCGGGCCGAGCAACCGGACCAGTTCTTCCGATTCGCCGCTGTGCGAGAGGAGCAGCGCGACGTCGTCCGGGTGAACCGAACCGAGGTCGCCGTGAACGGCCCGCGTCGCGTCGAGCGTGTAGGCCCGCGTGCCGGTGGAGTTGAGCGTGCCGACGGTTTTCTGGCCGATGTCCGCGGACTTGCCGACCCCGATCACCGCGACGCGCCCGCGGCAGGCGAAGAGCGCGTCGGCGACGGCCGTGAACCCGTCGTCGAGGCGCCCGGCGACGACGTCGAGCGACGCGGCTTCGGCGCGGAGTACGCGCCGGGCGTACGCCAGTCGGTCGAGTGGTGCGGCGGGGTCGGTCATGTGGCACGTCCCTGTGCCGGGTCGGTTCGGACCGGGAGAAATAGCGGGGCGGGGCAAGAAATGCAAGGCGGCTATTGTTTTCGGTTATTGTTTTCGGTTTCGTGGCACAGCCTTTCTCGGCTGTGTTTTCAGATCGGTGGTCCGAGCGCAGCGAGCGGCCACCGCAACAAACCGATCCGCGTCGCCAACAGGTTGATGTCGATCCCTCGCTGCGCTCGCGATCGATTTGAACACACAGGCTGGCAAGCCTGTGCCACGAAAAGACCAAGACAAGCACAGGCTTTCCAGCCTGTGCCACGAAGCAGAAAGACAAGACACAGACCGGGGAGCTTGTGAAGGTGACAGGTGGCTCAGCTACAGACGCGGTTGCGCCCGGCGCGCTTGGCCTCGTAGAGCTTCTCGTCGGCGAACTTGCGGAGCGCGGTGGGCGTGATCCCCGGGTCGCCCACGGTGCTCGCGATCCCGATGCTGATCGTGAGGTTGATCGGCGACGACTCGAACCGGAACTGGTGCTTGGCGACCGCCTCGCGCACCCGCTCGGCGACCAGCACCGCGCCGTCCTTCGTCGTCTCGACCAGCACGATGACGAACTCCTCGCCGCCGCACCGGGCGAACAGGTCTTCCTGCCGCACGTTGAACCGGATCACCTCGGCCAGCTCGCGCAACACGAAGTCGCCGCACAGGTGGCCGAGCGAGTCGTTGAGGGTCTTGAACCGGTCGATGTCCACCGCCAGGATCGACAGCGGGCGCGCGTGCCGCTGCGAGCGGACCACCTCGCGTTCCAAAAACTCGTTCAGGTAGCGGGCGTTGTGGATCTGCGTCAGCCCGTCGAGGATCGTCAGGCGGTAGATCTCTTCGTGGTACTCCGCCTCGATGTTCTCGGCCGCGAGATAGCGGTACAGGCAGTTCCCGACCCGCAGATAATCGCCGTCGCGCAGCAGGCCCGAATCGTTCAGTTGCCGGTCGTTGACGAACGTCCCGTTGGTGCTGTTCTGGTCGCAGACGTAATACCCGTCGGGGGTCGGCTCGATTCGCGCGTGGCGCCGGGAAACGGAGTGGTCGGTGAGCCGGATGTCGCAGTCGTCCCCGCGCCCGATCACCAGCAACCGGTCCGTGAGGGGGTAGCGGCACCCCATCGTCGGCCCGGTCGGGTAAATGTGAACCAGGCACGCCTCGCGCGCGGAGGCAAAGAGTTTCTTCGGCGTGCTGATCCAGGTGTCGGTGATTTTCTCGACCATCGCTCGGCTCGACGGCGTGGGGTGGCAGAATCGTTGCCCTCGCCATTGCAATGTAGGTCACGTTTTTGCGCAAACACAACCGAAACTGCCCCGTTCACCCGGATCTCACCTTCCAGCCCGGGCGCGACGCGCCGGATTTTGCCACACCGGAAGAATTACGGCCGGGGCGTAACCGACGGGACGATCCCGTTGATCTTCGCTCGCGGCTTGGTCAGGTCCACCAGGATCGGCTCGCGGGTGACCACTTCCTTCACATTTCCGGCCGCGTCGCGGGCGGTCGCCTTCAGGTATACGCGGGCCGGAACGCCGGCGGGAATCCGCCAGCCGTACTGCCCGGTGTTCGCCAGCCGCCGGGCGACGGGCGAGTTTATTGCTGTGGCCTGAATCACCGGGTCGTTGCCGTTGGACGCGACCGGTTTCCACGGCCCGGCGGGCGATTCGCTCCACTCCAGCGTGATCGGGTCTTCGCCAAAATTCTTGTCGGCCGCCCGCCACTGAATGACGAGCGTGTCCGGGGTGTTCGGGTCCGACACCGGCGGGAACAGGTCGATCGCCGGCGGGGTCACGTCGAGGACCACGCGCATGTCCGGGGCGTCGCCGGCGACCGGTTCGCGCTCGCTGAGGCCGGCCCCGCTCACCGGGACCAGCCGGAACCCGTAGTGCCCTTCGAGCTGGGTGTTCTCGCGCACGTCGAGGGCGACGCGCACGGCCGCGCCCTTGCCGTCGTGCTGGCTCCACTTCTGCCACGACTGCCCGTCGTTGCGGGTCACCCACAGATCGACGCGGCTGATCCCCGACGGCCCGCGCTGTTCCAGGTCGAAGCCCAGATCGAACCGCGGGAAGTTGATGACCTGCGCGCGGGTCATTTCGACGCTCGGCTGTGCCCCGCTCCACGCCGCGACCGGTGCGGCCCCGTGCGCCGGGGGTGGCGCCGGTGGCGCTTTCGGATCGACGGTCGGCAGCGGTTGCAGCCCGCCGGAGTTTGTGGCGACCGGCGCTGTCGGTTGCGGCTGATACGCTGGCGAGGACGGAACCGGCGCGGCCGGTGCTGGGGGCTGCGGGTTGAACGCCGGTCCGGCGGGCGGGGCACCTACAGGCGGGGCGGGCGCGATCGGGCCACCCGGCGGCGCGATCGGCCCGGCGCCGACCGGTCCGGCGGGAATCACGTTCTCCGTCGCGGGCGGTGTGATCGGCCCGACGGCGACCCCCCCGGGAGCGCCCGGCGGCGAGAGGCTCGTCGAGGCGCCGGGAGCCGGGAAGTCGCGGGTGATCTCGGTGCGGTTCCCCGCGACATCAACGGCGGTGATCCGCACCGTGATGCCGTCGGCGGTGCCGCTGGGGAACTTCACCCCGGCGCGCGAGTTGGCCGGGAGCGTCACCTCCTGCCAGTATGACCGCGGGTTGTCGGTCGAGCGGAAGTGAACCTTCGTCTCCGCGTCGTTGGGGAACTTGTCCTCGACCGACCACTCGACGACGATCTCCTCGCCGGTGCGCTTCGCGTTGGTGACGCGGACCTGCGGCGCGGTGGTGTCGATGACCATCTTGAGGTCGGGCGGGTCGCGGGTCACGTCCGCGGGGTCGCGGTTCCCCTTGAGGTCCTCGATCACCATCTTGAACCAGTAGATGCCGTCGTCCTTCGCGACGTAGACGAAGTGGTCCTTGTCCGGGGTGACGTACCCCTCGTTGTACCACGTGTTCTCGCCGTTCCTGGCGACGTACAGGAGCACGTGCCGGATGGCCTTGCGGTCCTTCTTGTACTCGACGGGCAGTTTGATGGTGCGCGAGTTCATGGGGTAGTAGTCCGGGCCGAGCGGCTGGCCCACCGTCATCCCCAGCAGCGTGACCGCGGCGAACGTCATGACCGTGCCCCCGACGTGGCGGTGCGCCCGCGCAGAGCGCGGGCTGTATCGGGTGTATCGGCCGTGCGGCTGCTAGAATTCACCGGAGTTCGGAATCGGGGCGGAATTGTTCAAGTTGCATTCGTAGTAACCCGCTGAAGTGGGTCTTTGCTTCTTTCTCGTGGCACAGGCTTTCCAGCCTGTGTGCCGTTGAGTTATGTGGCACAGGCTGGAAAGCCTGTGCCACATAACTCAAAAGAGACCCGCTGAAGCGGGTCACGACGAACACAAGGCAGACAAACGATGACCGCCGACGAGCTTCGGGTACTTCTGGACGGCGTGCGAACCGGCGCGGTCGGCGTCGATGAGGCCGCGGCGCGCCTGGGGCAAGCCTCGGTCGCCGAACTGAGCTTCGCGACGCTCGACCTCGACCGCCGGCAGCGGTGCGGGTTCCCGGAGGTCGTGTTCGCCGAGGGAAAAACGGCGGAGTGGGTGGAAGGGGCGGTCCGGCGCCTCTCGGCCGCCGGGCAAGACTGTTTGGTGACGCGCGTGAACGACGCGCAGGCGCAGCACCTCACAGCACACTTCCCGCAGGCGGAACAGGACCGGCTCGCCCGCACCTTCTGGCTCCCCACAGCCGGCGAGCGCCCCAAGCCAGCGGGGAAGGTGATCGTCGTCACCGCGGGGACGAGCGACCTGCCCGTTGCGCAGGAGGCGCTGGTCACGGCCCGCGTCATGGGCGCGCAGGTGGAGCTGGTGGTCGATGTCGGCGTCGCGGGGTTGCACCGGATTCTGCGTCAGCGCCAGCGGCTGGCAACGGCCGACGTGGTGATCGTGGTCGCGGGGATGGACGGCGCGCTGCCGAGCGTGGTGGGCGGACTGGTGGACTGCCCGGTGATCGCCTGCCCCACGAGCATCGGCTACGGCGCCGCGTTCGGCGGGGTCGCGGCGCTCCTGACGATGCTCAACAGTTGTTCGGCGGGCGTGTGCGTGGTGAACATCGATGCCGGGTTCAAGGCCGGCTACGTGGCGGGCCGGTTCGTGAAGCGGTTGCAACGATAGGCCGCGGATTGTGTGGCGGCCCTCGCCGGTTTACATCGCGGTGATTGGTCTCGTTCGTCTGTAGCCGGGGTCATTGACCCCGGCTACAGAAAGAAATCAACACAATCGCTTATCAGAAGTTCCCCTTGATCGGCTGATAGATGGGCGCGCTCGGCGGCGCGATCGGGGTCGGCGGGGCTGGCGGCACCAGCGCCCCGCCGGCGAACTCGCCGTGCGTCGGGGCCGGCGGCGGGAGCGGGCCGTCCAGTCCCAGCGCCGGGGCCGGCGGGTTGCTGGGCGAATACCCGGCCGCAACGCCACCGGCCGGCGCGACCGGCGCGGCGCCGATCGGACCCGGTTGCACCGACGGGGTCGGGTAGCCGCCGGTCGGCTGCACCGGCGCGCCGAGCGCGCCGGGGAAGCCCGGCTGGGCCGTGTAGTTCGCCGGCTGAACAGAACCGCCCGTGTTGGTGTTCATCCCGGTCCGACCGGGTTGATACGGGGCAGCGCCCGGTTGCGTCCCGAACCCGCCGCCGGTCGGCTGAATGTTCGACCCGGCACCGCCAAACGCCCCGGTGTTCGGCTGCCACTTCGCGGCCCCGGTGTTGGTCTGCGGCAGCATCGGCGTGCCCGGGAGGCCCGCTTTCGGTGCCGTCGTGGCTTTCGTGTCCTTCTTGTCCTTGTCCATGCAGCCGACCAGGCCGGTGCAGAGCATCACACTCAGTCCGGTTGTCGCGGCCCGAACCCACCGCCTGCGCGTTCCTTGCGCCATGATTCCCCTCCCCCGAACTGCTGGCGACCCGGTCCGACGGCCCCACCCCTTGACGACATCCGTATCGCAGGGACCGAGGGCCTATCGCTCGGTTCGCGGGCCAATAGCGGCGCGGGAGGGGAGAATCAAGCCGAGCCACCGGCCGAACAAATCTCAAATACCAGGCACCAAATCCCAAACACGACCGGCACCTGGTGCGGCCGCGTTTGGGATTTGGTGCCTGGTATT
>CAZBXY010000028.1:0-36290 GCA_964495365.1 uncultured Frigoriglobus sp.
GTCGGTCCAGCCGGGGAAGAAGTCGCCGAAGGCGTTCACTTCCAGCACGAAGTGCCGTCGAAACCCGCGCTCGAACAGCAGGTCCACGCCCGCGATGGTCGAATCGAAGCACGCGGCGGCTTCGGAGCAGTGGTCGAGCGCGTCGAGCCAGTCGCGGGTCGGGATGGCGGCCCGGCAGCGGTCGTAGTCGCCGCGGCGCCCGCCGAGGTGGAGGTTGGTCATCGGGTGCGGGCTGAGCCGGAAGATCACCGCGGCCGGTTTCGCGTTCACGCACACCACCCGCACGTCGAAGTTCTGCCCATCGATCTGCGCCATTGGGATGCCGCGCTGGACGATCGCGCCTTCATTCACCACGAATTCGACTGCGTTACCGAGTTCGATTCCGGTCAGGCGTCTGACGAGCCGTGAGTTGTAGAACGCACCGTCAATGTTTGCGAGTGTGGTGATTCCTGTAATCGAGCGTTCCTCGGCGTGCAGAACCACGATGCCGGTTGCCGACGAACCGGTGTTCAGTTTCACATACATCGTCGGCCAGTCGTTGGGCAGCCGCGGCGGCCGAAGGCTGTTGAGGTCGATGGAAGCGGGATCGATGGGGCGCGTGAGTTCCGTTGGGTCGGCCAGCCACTCCGGCACCGGTACATCGGCCGCGGCCAGTTTCACACACGTTCGCGTCTTGTCGAACATCTCCGCAATCGCGAGCGGGCACGCGGTCGGGCGCAGGTGCGGGCGGGCGTCGAACGACTTTCGCAGCCCGCACAGCACGCGGCGGAACCCGCGGTAGAGCAACCCCGGGCGAACGAGTAACCCCTTTGGTAGAGCGAGGTTGCGCCAGTCGCGCGCAGGTTCGGACGGGTCGTCGCGCGCCCCGGCTTCGAGCAAGAGGCGCGTCACGCCGTCGTCCTTGCCGGGTGATTCCATCCGCACGATCGCGTTGCGGTCGAACACTGAAAGGTCGTCGAGATTCCCGTCGTGCGGCACGACTTCCGCCCACGGCACGACTTCCAGTTCGACCGCGGCCCCGCGCGCCTGCCAGTACGCGACCAGCTCCGCGCGGTAGGTCTCGCACCGCTTCGTGCCGGGATTCGCGATCAGAACGTAGCGCGGCGGGGTCATTCAAAATCGCCCTCGCGCAGGTAGTCGCGGCGCTCCAGTTCCTCTTGCGTCATCGGATCGTTCGCCACCGCGTTCACGCCGGCCTTGCGGAGCGCTGCCAGCGCGGTTCCGCTCACCGCGTTGCGGGACAGGTCGATGCGGTCGAGCTTCTTCGCGTCCGGGCAGGCCGCGAGCAACTGCGCGCCCTCGTCGGTCACGGCCCCGTGGCGCAGGTCGAGCCACTTGAGCCGCTTCAGGATGCCGGACGCGATGATTTCACGAATGCCCTCGTCGCCCATGTCGGAGAGGCGAATTTGCAGGTACGTGAGCGATTTGAGGTGCGGCGAACGGAGCAGGTGTCGCACCTGTTCGAGCGGGAGGTACGACACCTCGGTGCCGTCGTAGCCGTCCTCGGCGTGGTGCGGATGGAACTGGAGGTGCGTGAGGTTGGCGAGCGCCGGGTTGTTCGCCAGCACGTCGAGCGGGTACTCGTATCCCGCGCCGCGGCGGCTCTCTGTGCCGGCCTGGTGGTACGCTCGCAGTTCGCGGAGGTGGGTGAAGTTGGGCAGCGCGAACAGCGCCGCGGTGTCGTAGTACTTGCAGTACAGGTCGAGCACCTCGATCCGGTGCATCCCGGCGGCGACGTGTTCGAACCCGCTGGCGCCGGTGTGGCAGTCGCACCAGCCGTCGGATTGGTACTGACCGGGGACCGCGGGGGGCCGTTTGCCCTCGTTGGACGCGCACCAGGCGTCTTCAGGCGGGATCTCGTCGCCGTACTGGAACACGCGCAGGTTCGCGAGGAACGCTGAACCGATCAGCTCGAACAACTCGGAGTGATAACGCTCGCCGGCGGGCGTCGGTACTTTCGGCGCCGGCTCGCTGGCGGAGGTGCCGTAATAACCGGACCGGGTGTCGTGGACGCGCAGTTCGCGCACGAACCGGGCCGCCGGGTCGGTTACCAGCGCCTGCGCTATCGCCATGTTCAGATGTTCGACGACCAACCCCGACAGTACCCCGCGCTCCCAGATGGGTTTCGCCCCGAGAGGGCAGTCCCGGTCGTAGTCCTCGGCCGTTTCGTCCTCGTACACGAACGGCGCGAGCGTACCGAGCCAGTCCTTTTCGTGTGTCTTCAGCAGTACCGCTTCGCGCTTCCGCAGGGCGTCGCGGTCGGCCTTCGAGCGCGATTCGTCCTCCAGCGCCAGTTGCGTTTGCATGAACTCGCCGCGCGGGTCGCCCTGTTCCACGAGCCAGTCGGCGTACGCGCACCACCCCGCGCGGTCGTCCGGGTTCTCGGTCAGCGCCCGGTGAAACGCTGCGTCTTCCGCTACGCCCGTTATTGTGGCCGGCGCGGCCATTGCAGTCGGTGTGGTCTCGACGTAGCCCTTTTTGAGCTTCTCCTTGATGAGCTTGTCCATCTCCGCCTGGGCTTCGGCCGCGGTGGCGAACGTTTTGCGCTGCGTCTGGCCGTTGGAGCCGATCTTGCCGAATTTCACCTGGTAGTAGGTGCCGGTCACTTCGATGTTCCAGAACTTGTGGCTCGTCGCGTCGCTGAACTCGAACGTCCGCATGGGCGCTCCGGTTGGGTGAGGTGTCGTCCGATTATGGCACCGGGGGGTGGTGTCGGCAATGTGGGGCGGGCGCGGGCGGGTTGGTAGGAGTTGGTCGCGGGCACGGTCACATCGTGCGCGGTACTACAACCCCTTCACACCCTCCCGCAGCGCCCGAAGGCGCGCCGCGTCGGTCTTCGCTTCGCGGGCGGCCTTCAGTACTTCTGCGAGCGCGGCTTTGGCCTTCACGTCGGAAGTTCCCATTTCGCCGGCGGTGAGTGCTTTCGTGAGCCAGTCGGCTGCGATGCCCGGCGCGTCGGGGAACTTCTGCTCCAGCACGTCCGCTTGTGCGAGCCAATCGACCGCGAGCGCCGGCAATCGCTTCGGGTCGGCGCGGAGCGTGTCGCGAACGGCGTCCGCGGCCTTCGCGTCGTCGCCCAGACCGAGGTACACGCCGGCGAGTCGCTGTCGGGCTTCCGCGTCCGCCGGAAACACGGCAAGCACCCGTTCAAGGTCGCCGCGGGCCTTCCGCCAGTCCTTCGCGCGGGCCGCGCGTTCGGCGCGCGTCACGAGTGCCTCGCGGTGGAAGGCGCCCTTTTCAACGGCCGCGTCCAGTTCGGCGCGCGCGTCGTCGGGGCGCATTTTCGCACGCACGAGACGCGCCGCGACGCACCCCGGATCGAGTGACAGCGCACTGTCACAATCGCGAATTGCTTCCGCAATGCGGCCGGCGGCGAGGTGCGATTTGGAGCGATCCGCAAGACCGCGTGCCAAACCCGAGGAGTACAGCGAAGGCAGTTCCTCGATTCGTGCGAATAGCCCTGCGAGCGTTTTCGCCGGCCGGTTGCGAAGCGACACGTCCAGGAACGCGCGAATCTCGTCGGTGGTTGCGCAGTAACCGACCATCTGCGCGCCCTCGCGCGCGGACAGCACGCCGACCAGCTCGCCCTTCGCGTTGAGAATCGGGCCGCCGGGCGAACCGGTCTGTGCCGGGAGCTGGCACACCAGCACCGACACGAGCGGGGCTTTCTCACCCGCGTCGAGCGCGACGCGCCCGCGCTGCCGGACCGCGCCAGCCGCGTACACCCACGCAAACTCCAGCCCGCCGGGGTGGCTCATCGCGTGCAGCGCGTCGCCCGGCTTTGGGATCGCGTCCGCGAGCCTGAGCGGCTTCATCTGCCCGGACGGTGAATCCAGCTTGATGAGTGCGAGGTCGCGCGCCGGGTCGCGCGCGACAACGCTCCCGCTCCGCCACGCGCCGCGCAAGTGAAGCGCGAGCGGATCGCGGTACGAGGCGCGTTCGCTCACCCACCGGTCGCCGGCGCGTAGCGGGAGCGCGACGCCGACGCGGTCCCCCGTGACCAGTCCGCGTGCGCAGGTAAGTACCCAATCATCTTCGATCAGCGCGCCGGCAACGGACATGTCCGTTGCGGTCGGCCGCACCCACACCGTCGCGCGGGTCAACGCCTCTGCGACCGCGAGCGGTTCGGGCTTCGCTACGGGCGGGTCCGGTGCGTCGAGAAATCGCCGAATTTCGCTCGCGGAGATTGCCACCGCCGCGAGCGGGCACTGCCGACGAAGCGCACACACCATACCGACCACTTCGCCGCGCGCATCGACCACCGGGCCGCCGGAGTCGCCCTCCTCGGTCGGCAGTTGCCCGATGAGCACGCGGGCGTCGGTCGCGAGCTTCTTCCCGCGCCAGAAGTAGCCATCGGCGAGAGCGCCCGATGTGCGCAGTGGGCCGGAAGTGACGTTCCACACGGTATCGAGGTCGAGCCGGTGCCCGACGGCGCGGAGCGGCTCGCCCACGGGCGGCTCGCGGGCGGAAAGTGGAACCGCTTTCGCACCGGGTGGGAGCGAATCGAGTTGCACGAGCGCGAGGTCGAGTTCGTCGCTCGTTTTTAGCACGGTGCCGGTGACGAGCAGCCCGTTTTCGCGCAGAAGCTGACGGTTGGCGAGGTAGTCGCGCTTGTCGGTGACGAGCGTACCGGCGCGGTGCCATGGGAAGAACACATCGACCTTCTTGCGCTCCGCGACGACGTGTCGGCAGGTGCCGAGCAGCCGCTTCTCGGCATCGACGACGAACCCGGCCCCGGCGCCGTCGTTCTCCGCCCGCACCCAGGCGCACGACGCGACGGGTGGAATCTGAACGGCAACGAACAGACTGAGCGCCAGGACCATGCGCCCAGCTTACCCGATCGTCGGCTTCACGGCGAACACGCCGGCGAAGTGCGACCGGTACGCCCACACCAGGAACGCGCACAGCCCGGTCAGCACGACGCCGAGCGCCGGTTGACCCACCAGCAGCAAGTCCCACAGCGCGATGTTCACCGCGACCGGCGTCGCGATCACCAGCCCCAGCGGCACGAACCGCCCGGAGAGGATCAGCCCTCCGCCGATGATCTCCAGCACCTTCACGACGTTCATGTACCCGGTCGCGATCAGTACGCTGGCGAACGTGGTCGCGTTCTCCGGCAGCGGCGGCGCCGACATGTGGAGAAACGGGAGGAAGTGATTCAACCCGAACACGAGAAACGGCAACCCGACCAGCACGCGCGCAACGAGTACGACCCAGAACATAACGAACTCCGAGTTGAGGTTGAGTTTGCAATGGGCGGATGTGAACCGGTTGGAGATACCGCGTCCTTGCAGCGTTCTTGCAGCGCGGGTACGCTGACACCATGAACACTTCACACTTCCCTCGCGCTTCGTCGCGCCGCGAATTCCTGCACGCCGCTGGCGGCGGGCTGGGCGGCATCGCGCTCCAGTGGCTCCTTTCGCGCGAGGCGCGCGCGGACGCGCCGCGCTCCGCGAACCCACTGGCTGCGAAGAAGCCGCACTTCGAGCCGAAGGCCAAGCGCGTCATCTTCCTGTTCATGGTCGGCGGGCCGAGCCAGATGGATCTGTTCGACCCGAAGCCGGGGTTGGCGAAGTGGGCCGGCAAGCCGCTGCCGGAATCGACCGGGCGGCCCAAGAGCCAGTTCACCAGCGGCAACGAGGTGATTCTCCCATCGACCCGCACGTTTGCTAAGCACGGAGGCAGCGGGGTCGAGTATTCCGACCTGCTGCCGCACATCGCCACCTGCGCCGATGACATCTGTTTGCTGCGCGCGTGCTGGTGCTCGAACACCGTTCACGCGCCCGCGATGTACGAGTTGCACACGGGGCGCACGCTCATGGGCTGGCCGAACCTCGGTTCGTGGGTCACGTACGGCCTCGGCAGCGTGACGGAGAACCTCCCCGCGTACTGCGTCATGCCGCAGCCCGAAGGCGTACCGGAGGGCGGCGCGCCGTGCTGGTCCAGCGCGTTTCTGCCGCCGGTCTATCAAGGAACACTGCTCCGCCCCGGAGCGAACCCGATCATCAACCTGAAGCCCCCCGCGGATACGAGCGCCGAGCAGAACAAGCGGCAGTTCGACCTCGTGCAGAAGCTCAACGCGGCGCAGGCCGGCGGCGACGCGGAGTTGGAGGCGCGTACCGCGAGTTACGAACTGGCGTTCAAGATGCAGAAGCACGCCCCGGACGCGGTCGATCTCGCGAAGGAAACCGAGGCGACGAAGAAGGCTTACGGCCTCGACGACAAGCGCACGAACGACTTCGGCACGCGGTTACTGCTCGCCCGGCGACTGGTCGAACGCGGGGTGCGGTTCGTGAGTGTCTACTCGGGCGGCGGACCACTGGTGACACAGTGGGACGCGCACGACGACGTGAACTCCAACCACGAGAAGATGTGCGGGCACGTCGATCAGCCGATCGCGGCCCTACTGAAGGACTTGAAGCACCGCGGGATGCTTAGTGACACGCTTGTAGTATGGTGCAGCGAGTTCGGGCGCACGCCGAACAGCCAGGGCGGAAAGGGGCGCGACCACAACCCGCTGGGCTACACGATGTGGCTCGCCGGCGGCGGTACGAAGGGCGGGCAGGCGATCGGCACCACCGACGAATTCGGGCTGAAGGCCGAAGACGATCAGGTGACGGTGAACGACTTCCATGCGACGATTCTGCACCTGCTCGGCCTGGACCACGAGAAGCTCACGTTCCGGCACAGCGGGCGCGACGAGCGCCTGACGGATGTCGGCGGCTTGGTGATGGAGAAGGCGGTCGAGTGAGGAAAGGAGCAACAAAATGATTCCCGGTCCCCCGGACCCGATCCCGCCGGCGTTCCTGCCGGTCTCGCGGTACATGACCGTATCCAACGATTTGTTGGTCGATCCGGCTCAGCCGCAGTCGGTGAATATCGTCGGGCTGCTCTACAACATTCGCGCACACGGGGCGCCGCCGTTCCCAATGAATCACTCCCAACTCTGTATCTTCCTGGCTCTGACGGACTGTCGCGGAGAAGGGGAGGGGTGGGTCGAATGTGTCAACGACGACACCGGGGCGCGCGTGTTTGCGTCCGGTCGGCACCCGCTGGCGTTTGGTGACGATCCGTTACGTGTGGTCGGCGTGCGGTTTCGGTTAACGGACTGCACGTTCCCCGCCGCGGGGATGTACGCGGTTCAGTTCCGGTATAATGGCCACGTCGTAGACCGTCGGTACTTGCGCGTGAGGTGACCAGTGGGAAACGGATACGGCGAGAACGAGGGGTTCCACTTGTTGCCCGAATGGTCCGGGCCAGCGATCCCGGAGCCGGGCATCGTTCCGCCGGGCGGCGCCCCCGGGCGCGGCGAGAACGAGGGTATGCACGTCCTGGACGAAATCGTGGTCGATCTGTCGGCGAACCCTTCCTCGTCAGCCGAAGGAAAGCCGCTCCTCGGCGCGCTGACCGAACCGCAGCAGACCGCGCTGCGGGTACTCGTCGAATCCGGGTCGCTTACCGAAATCGCCCGCGCGCTCGGGGTCACGCCGCCCCAGGCCCGCGATGTGCTGCTGGCGACCGTGGAATCGCTGCGAACCCGGCTCGCGGGCTGAACCATCACCCCACGTGCCCGTGGGCCTCTTCCCGTTCGCGCTCGAACTCCTCCTGCTCCAGCCGCAACCGCTCGTCCAGTTCGTCCAGTTCCGCGGCCCGGCGGTGCTGGGCCAGTTCCGCCCGGTCCAGTTGCTCCGCGCGCCGGTTCAGGATCTCGCGCTCCTCCGTCAGCGCGGCCCGGCGGGCGTCGAGCTGGTCGATCGCGGCCCGCAGCTCGGCGGTGCGGCGGTCGGCCTCGGCGGCCCGGCTCTCGGCCCGCGCCACCCGCGACTCCCGCGCCGCGACCTCCGATTCCCGCGCCGCCAGGGCCGCCTCGCGGGCCACCAGACCGGCTTCCTTCGCCAGAACGGCCGCTTCCAGTTCCCTGAACCGATCGACCTCGGCCGCGGTTGCGGCCCGGGCGCGGTGGAACTCCTGCTTGTGCCCCATCGCCATCGCTTCGAAGCGGTTCTCGGCTTCCGCCAGTTCGATCCGCTTCCTGTGAAGTTCCCCCAGCCGCTCCGCGACGTACTGCGCGAACCGCTCCGCCTCGTCTTTCATAAAGGCGCCGGAGTACGGCTCCGGTTCGGTCGCGGGGGCCGCGGGTGCGGGGCGCGGCGGGGGCGTGGGGGCGGTTGTGGATCGAGGCGCCAGCGCGGGCGCGGGGGCGGGTGCGGGAGTAGGCATAGATACCGATACAGAAGTGGGGGTGTGGGACGGGGTGCTGTCCACAAAGATCGGACACGACACGTCATCGACCGGGACCGCGCCGTGCCGCAGTTGGTCCAGTGGCACGGTCCGCCGGCACTGCGGGCAGACGATCGACGTGAGGGCCGAAAGCCCGTCCGGGAGCCGGCCGCAGAACCCGCAGCCGGGGCATTTGACCAGTGAGTTCATGCGCGCGTCGAACCGGGCGAAGGGTTGTGTAAACTCTAGCTCACACTTGGGGTTCTGCCAAAGTAGTAGGCACACTCTGTGTGCCGTTGCGACACGCCTCGAATAGCGACGGCACACGGAGTGTGCCTACTACTCTGACCGAACAGGAATACGCACGCCCCGTTGGGGATCGCTGTGGGTAGAATGGGCGCGTCCGCGAACCGTTCGGAGTTCCCACCATGAACCGCCTGTTGCTCGCGGCGACGATCGGCCTCGCCGCGCTCGCTTCCGCCCCCGCGTCCGCCGACGTTCCGACCGCGCCGCCGCCGCACGAATCGAAGACGATCGCCGCGGCCGTAAAGGTCGAAAAGAACATCCTTTACGACACGATCGACGGGCAGAAACTGTACCTCGACCTGGCGATGCCGAAGGAGGGCGGCCCGTACCCGTGCGTGGTGATGTTCCACGGCGGGGCGTGGCGCGGCGGCAGCCGCAAGGATCTGTCGCTGGGCGAACGAACGAAGGACGGGAAGTACATCCCCAGCCCGATGGAGGATGTCGCGGCGCGCGGCTATGTTGCGGTGTCGGCGAGTTACCGGCTGGCCCCGAAATTTCAGTTCCCGGCTCAAATCCAGGACGCGCGGGCCGCGGTCCGGTTCCTGCGGGCCAACGCCAAGGAGTACGGCATCGACCGCGACAAGATCGCGGCCGCCGGGTTCTCCGCCGGCGGGCACCTCGCGCTCCTGTTGGGGCTCGCCGACAAGGTGGAAGGGTGGGACGCGGGCGGCAACACCGGGGAAAGCTCGCGGGTGCAGTGCGTGGTGGACTTCTTCGGCCCGACCGATCTGAGCCTGTATTCGACCAGCCCGGCGCTCGAAGACGCCTACATGGTGCCGGTGTTCGGCAAGGCGTGCAAAACCGACCCGGAGGTGTACAAGAAGGCGTCACCGATCAACTACGTGTCCAGGACCGCGCCGCCGACGCTCATCGTCCACGGCACGTTCGACCTCATCGTGCCCGTCATCCACTCGGAGAACCTCGAGAAGAAGCTGAAGGACGCCGGCGCGACGGTGGAACTGATTACCGTTCGCGGCGAGGGCCACGGCTGGTCCGGCCCGACGTTCACCCGCACCGTCAACGACGCGCTGAAGTTCCTCGACACACACCTGAAGGGGAAGAAGTGAGGAGACAGGGGACAGGAGTCAGGGGTCAGGAGACAGGGGACAGGAAACAGGGAACAGGGGACAGGGGACAGGGAACAGGAATCAGGAGATTCGGTTGAAACGCTCTTTGCGAATCCGCGGAGGTCGTGCCCCTCGCCCGACTGGTCCGCTGCGCCTGCTGCGCAGTCTGGCTTGGCGCCGCCGACCTCTCCCCGTGGGAACGGGGCGAGGTGGAGAAGGCCGTGCCTTCATTGCGTTCCGAGTGGGGTCGCCTCACCAAGAACCCAGCCCACACCTCGCCCCGGCTTTGTGGGGAGAGGTCGCCGGCGCCAAGCCAGACTGCGCAGCAGGCGCAGCGGACCAGTCGGGTGAGGGGTCTTCGCGAGGCGAATCCGTAACGCGCGCCCCCGCTTGCCGCGCCATTTGGTTCTTCCTCGCAGTCGCGCTCCTGGTCCTGCCGATCTTCGCGCACGGGTGCCACGGCGACGACGTGGACCACGAACCGCTCCTGATCCCCACCCGCCTCACCCCGGACGACCGATGATCCGGCGTGCGGATCCATTTTCGGCATACGGCGGCTCGTGCGCCGCGGGTAAGATGACGGGCATTCATATCCGCTTCGTCTGACCCGGAGGACCGATGACCCGTTCCTCACTGGCCACGCTTGCGGTGGCACTCGCACTCGCCGCCCTCGCGGTACTCCCCGACCCGGCGCCCGGGTGTGCGGTTGCGCCCCACGCTGGCGAGTACGTCTCCACCGGTGACGAGTCCGCGCTCATCGTGTGGGACGAGAAGACCAAGACGGAACACTTCGTCCGCCGGGCGAGCTTCCGCAGCGTCGGGTACGACTTCGGGTTCCTCGTTCCCACCCCGACCCGGCCGCACCTCGATGTCGCTGGCGACGACCTGTTCATCGAACTCTCGACGCTCACCGCGGCGCGGGTCGAGGTCCACAACGTCGTGAAGGAGGTGGACAAGGAGTTCCCGCTGGGGCTGGGGTGCGCGCCGCAGTCGGCGATAAAGGCGGAAGTGGCCGGGACCGAACCCGCGGCGCCGATCCCGCGCGGCGGGTTCGTGGAGGTGCTGGAAGAGAAGAAGGTGGGCGACTACGACGCGACCGTGCTCACGTTCCGCCGCGGTAAGAACGACACGCCCGAACACGGGGCCGCCGAGGTGACGAAGTGGCTCGCCAAGCACGGCTACGAGGCGTCGGAGCCGATCCGCGCCTGGCTCGAACGGTACGTGAAAGACGAGTGGTGCGTCACCGCGTTCAAGGTCGGCACGAAGCCGAACGAGGCCGACCCGCACAGCGCCAACCAGGCTCCGAACCGGAGCGCCGGGGCGCACGGGCTGCGGCTGCGGCCGATCCGCATGTCGTTCAAGGCCGAGCGCCCGTTCTTCCCGTACCGCGAGCCGCAGACCGACCGGACGAAGGCGCCGCGGGAAAGCGAGCGGTTGTTGCGGGTGTTCGTGGCCGCCCCGGCGCGATTCGCGGGCACGCTCGGCGCCGGGGGCCGGCCGTGGGCGGAGGGGCGAACCGTGTGGGCCGGGCCGGCGGACGGCGCGCGGTGGGACATGCTGTTCCGCCGGGCGAAACTGACCGGCGAATCGGCGCTGCCGATGCCCAGGCCCGGTGACGAGTGGTGGGTGACCGAGTTCGAGGACCGGTCGGCGCCGCGCCCGGGCACCGACGAGGTGTACTTCGAGCCGGCGGCCGATCAGTCGCTCGTGACGCGCCCGCCGATGATTTCCACCAACACGCGCACCATCATGCGCACGCCGGCGTGGCACGCGGCGGTGTACTTCGGCGTGCCCGTCGCGCTTGTGGTCAGCGGGCTGGGCGCCCGGCGGCTCTTGCGCCGGGCGTGACCGCGGTTCACGAAAAACACCGACAGCCGATCTTACTTCGGCGGCTTGTTGAACCCGGCCGGGTCGAACTCGTCGCCGGCCGGGCCGGTGACGGGCAGTTTCGGCGCCACGTCGGTGCCGAACCCGGCGGGCGGGATCGGCGGAACGCCGACCGGCTTGGGCGCTGGGGCCGCCGGCAGCGCCGGAACGAGCGGGTCGGCCGGCGGGATCGCGGGCGGGAGCGCCGGCGCGGTGACCGTCGGCCGCGGCAGCGGGGCCACCGGCGGTTGCGGGACCGGAGCGGCCGTGGGTACCGGCAGCGGCAACAGCGGATCGACCGCCGGCGGAACCGCGGGCTTCGGCCCGGCGACCGGCGGGAGCGGATCATTCGCCTTCGGCGCGACCGGCGGTACGACGGGCGGCAGCACCGGTTCGACCGCGGGCGTCATCGGCGGAACCACCGGCGCGGGCGGCACGACCCCCGGCGTCGGGATCGACATCGGCGGGATCGGCTCGGTGGTGAGTTCGGCCGGCAGCGTCGGCATCACGGGCGGCGTCATCTTCGGCGCGTCCGCGGGCGGGTACTCCTTCAGCGACAGCTCCAGCGACCGCACCATCGACTTGGCGCTGGTGTCCTTGGGGTTGAGCTTCAGCACCTCCTGGGCCTCGGCGAGCGCCTGCTCGCGCAGCCCGCTGAACATGCACCACCGGGCGACCTGCAACCGGGCCGCCGGGTCGGCCGCGGGCGCCTTGGCGAGCATGAACTTGTACACCTCGTCGCGGTTCAACCCGACGAACTGCACCTGGCTCTTGGCGAACGGCCGGTCGAGCGCCCCCTGGCGCACGATGACCGTGTCGCCGCTCACGCGCACCGTCCCCTCGATGAGCTTGTCGTCCTTCAGCACAACGTACTTGCCCGCGATCGCGAGCGGCTCGGGCGGCGCGCTCGGGCGCAGCTCGGTGGGGGCCGGGAGCGGTTCGGGCTTGACCGGTACGGGCGCCACCGGCGGCTGAAGCACCGGAGCCGGCGGGTTGCCGGGTACAGGAACCGGAACCGGCGCGGGCGAAACGGGCTTCACCGGCGCGGGGACCGGATCGACATCCGGCTTGAACGAAGGCGCCGGGCGCGGCGCGGGCGTCGGAGTGGCCACCGGGGGCTTCACCGGTGCGGGCGCGGGCGTCGCTGCCGGCCCGGCGCCCGGAGGCATCGGCGCGGGCAACGGTGTCGGCACAGGTGCGGCGGCCGGGGGCGAACTGGGCGCCCCGCTCGGCATCGGCGAAGGAATCGCCGGCGGCGCGGGCGGTGGGGTCGGCGCGGGCGCGGCGCTCGGCATCGGCATGGGCAGCGGCGTTGACGCGGGCGGATCGGTCCGCGCGACGACCGGCACCGGCGCGGCGGGCAGCGGGATCGGCGCGGCGGGCACCGGCGGCGCGGGCAGGTCCGGCTTGGTCGGGGTCGCGGGCACGAGCGCTGCGACGGGTACCGCCGGCGGCGTGATCGGTTCGGTCTTCACCGGCACCGGAAGCGCCGGCGGCGCGGGCAGCGGGGCCGGCTGGGGCGGCTTGGGCAGCGCCGGCCCGACCGGCGGAACGGGCGGAACGTTCGCCGCCACGGGCATGATCGGCGGCTCAACAGGCCCGCTCACCGTGGGCGCCGGCGCCGCGGGAATGACCGGGGCCGTCGGCGGGGCGGCCGGAGCCGACACCGGCACAGGAACCGGCGCGGCGGGAGCCGGTGGTGGTGCGGTCGGGGTGGACACCGGTGCCGGCGCGGCCGGAGCCGCGGGCAGGGTCGGCACCGGCACCGCGGGCACAACGGGCACGTCCGGTTTGAACACAGGAACGGGAGCCGGCTCCGCCGCGGGAATCGGCAGCGGGGGCGGAACCGCGGGGGTGCTGGGCACCGTGGGCGGATTAGGAACCGCGGGCAGAACCAGCGGTTCGTCCGCCGGGGGCGGCACCGGGAGCGGCAGCGCCGGCGCCGTGGCCGTCTCGACGGCGAGCGACGCGCTGGGCGCTGACGGTTTGCGTGGCGCCAGTTTGGGGTACACGATGACCCCGACCGCGGCGACCGTCGCCGCGGTAACGAGCCAGTGAGTTGTTTTCATAATGCCGGCCGCCATACCGCGGCCCCGGGCATCGGGCAAGCCCATTTCTCGGGCGATTGAACTTGCGAGCGGGGCGCGGCTCCGGTTACCCTCCGGCCGCCCAACGCGGCGCAAGGACGCGCACCCATGACCACGGCCCCAACACCGACCCGCTCGCCGACCGACGGGTTCCGCGCCAACCCCGCGTGGCTGGTGGCCGCGGCGGCGGTCGTCTTCGCGCAGGCCGGGCTGGCCCTGGCGCTGTTCGGGCCGAACCGGCCGTGGACCGCGGTGACCGACGAGCGCCCGATCCTCTCCGGCCGGCACCCGCTGCACCTCTACCACGGCACGCTCGGGGCGGCCTCGTTCCGCCACTCCCGCAGCGCCGCGTGCTACGACCCGGCGTTCCAGGCCGGTTACCCCAAAACGCCGGTGTTCGACGGCGGCTCGCGCCCCGCGGAGCTGTTCGCGCTCGCTGGCGGCCCCGGGTACCGCCCCTCCGCGTACAAGATCGGCTTGTTCGCGTTCCTGCTGTTCGTGCCGGTCGCGTTCATCGCCGCAGGGCGCGGGGCGGGCTTACCAGCGGGCGCTGCGGTACTCGCGGGGTGCGGCGGGGTGATTTTGAGCTGGTCGCCGGCGGTGCGGCACATGCTCGGAGACGGGCAACTGGACCTGTTCGCCGCCGGGCTGGCCGCTGCGGTGTTCGTGCCGTGGCTCGGTCGGTACGCGCAGCGCCCGGGTGTGGAATCGTGGCTCGTGCTGGCGGCGCTCGCGGTGGCCGGGTGGTACGCGCACCCGCTGGTATGGCTCGGTCTCGGGCCGATCGTGCTGGCGTTCTATCTGGTGTTCGCCCCGCGACACGGCCCCGGGTGGCACCTGGGGCTGGCCGGAATCACGACGGTCGGCATCGCGCCGAACGCGTGGTGGCTGGTGGACTGGGCGAAGTTCTGGTGGCTCCGGCAGCCGTCGTCGAGTGACCACATTCCGCTGCCCGAATGGCGGGCCGTACTGGGCGACTGGTCGGACTACGCGAGCCTCTGCAACGGGCTTCCCGCCGGCCCGGCAATTCCGCTCGTCGCGTTCGGCGGAATCATCTTCCTGTGGGTCACCCGGCGGTGCGCATCGGCCGGGCTGGCGGTGGTGGCGGTCGTGGTCGCGGTCGGGCTGGCGCGCGTGGCCGCCGCGTGGCCGAGAATGCCCGCCGACGTACCCGGGCGCGTGGCCCCGCTGGCAGCGGCGTTTCTGATTCCGGCCGCGGCGTTCGGAACGTGGGAACTCCTGCGCCGGGTGCGGTTCGCGAATGCCGGGGCGATCCTCGCGGCGGTCGCGCTACCGATAGTCGGCTGGGCCGACGGGCCGGGCGCCCCACTCGCGCGCGGGCTGGGCGTTCACACCGAGCCGCTGGCGATCGGGTTCAATGCCGAGCAGAAGCAGTTACTCGCGGCGATCGAGGAACACACTTCGCCCGACGCCCGCATCCTGTGGGACGACGCGGACCCGCGCGCCGGGCTGAACTGGTCGGCGCTGTTGCCGGTGTACACGAACCGCGCGTACCTGGGCGGCCTCGACCCGGACGCGGAGATCGACCACGGGCAGTGCGGGTTGTGCGATCAGCGGCTGAATGGCCGTCCGCTGGAGGAGTGGACCGACGCGGAACTGACCGCGTACTGCCGGTGGTACAACGTGGGCTGGGTGGTGTGTCGCGGGGGCCGGACCGCGGAGCGCTGGGGCCGCTACCCGCCGGCGAAGGCGGTGTCGCGCCTGACCGAGGGCGGGCTGCCGGTGGTGCTGTTCGCGATCGACCGGCCGCGGTCGTTCGTGCTGAGCGGCCGTGCGGTGTGGGAATCGGCCGACGCGCAGCGGATCGTGTTGACCAACGTGCAGCCCAACGCGGAGGGGTGGATCGACCTGAGCCTGCACGAGTTCCAGGACCTGCGGGTGTTCCCGAGCCTGGTGAAGCTGGGCGCGGTCCCCGACCCGACGGGCCGCGACCCGATCAACCACATCCGGCTCTACGCTCCCGGCCCGATCCCCCGCGTGACGCTCGTGTGGGAACACCCTTGAATAGTGAGCAGTAGACAGTGTGCAGTGAGCAGTGAAATCGAGGAGAACAATTGCACTGCGAAGCGGTGGAGCGAGTATCATCGCAGAAGCGCGGTGTTTCTGCCTACTGCCCACTGCACACTACCCACTGCTGCAATGAACGACCGCCTCGCGTTCCTGCGCGCGATCCGTGCCAACCCGGACAACGACACCGCGCGCCTCGTGTTCGCCGACTGGCTCGACGAGCACGACGACCCGCTCGGCGCGTTCATCCGCGTGCAGATCGAACTCGAACCGATCCGCGACCGGCTCGAAGACCGGCGCGTCCGCGAACTGATCTTGCGCGAGGAGCAAATCGAACGGAATGCGGCCCGCTCCTTTGGAGCCGCGTTCGACTGCGAAGAACTGAAACAGCCGGAGTTTATCGACTACCGCCGAGGACTGCCGGAGTCGATGTGCGTATCGCTCGACACGCTTCTGAACCACGGCGAGCGACTTCTTGAAGCGCTGCCGACGATTCGCGAACTATCGGTGTTTGATATTGAAGGCCGCGGTGACCAACTCGCCGCGTGTCCGCTCCTTACTCGCTTGGACACGCTCGAATTGGCCGATCGTCTGACGGCGGCCGACGATCGGGCGCTGGCGGTATCACCCCACCTGAGCACCATGCGGCGGCTCGTTCTGTGGAGCGAGTGGAGTTCCGGCTTCGGTGAGCGGCTGGCACCGCATCTTCCCGCGGACTGGCCCGGCCGAATTGATGTCCTTTGGCTAATCGACGGGTTGGCGGTCGGACTTGGCGCGGCCGAGTGTGACGAACCGATCGAACCGGACGTGTCATACGCACAGCCGATCAACGAAGCGGCCGGGCGAACGGTGGCGTTCGACGTGCGGCCCGCCCGCCAACTCTTCCCGCTACGCGGTTGGAAACCGGACGCCGTCACACACGAGGACGAATTAGAACTCGGTATCGACAGTGGTCGCGGACTGTTCTACGGCCGACTTCCTGACGGTACGCAGGCGATCGTCGCAACCCAGAACGGCCCGTGGTATGTCGCGCGATTCGATGAACGCGGCTATTTGCTCGGCATCGAACACCGTCCACCACCCTTCACGGATTGGAACGCGCTCACGTCCGAGGATGTGGTCGCCCGCGTTCAAGCAGATTTCCGCCTGATACCCGCAGTTGTTCGCGTGCGCGAGTTCTTCGGCCCAGACAACTTCGGCGTTCACCTGTGGTCGCGTAGCATGGCCCGATATTTGTCCGGGGGAATCAACCACAACCCCGGATCGACGCATCGCGATTTCGGTGCCGACGTTTGCCGGTGGCTTCGCAAGCGTGATTTCGTCATCGACTGGGGCAACGACTACTGGGCTGACTGGCGCGGCACCATTCACTCCTCCTGATCGCCGGCGGCGCTTCTTCATCACTTCGCCCCTTCGCGCGCGGGCGGTGCATTCGGTACAATGCGTACCACCACACCTCGCACGGGCCGTCGAGCCGGCCGGGGACCGAACTTACCCCGGCTACGGAACCGGCCGTGCCACGGAGACTCTCTCGATGCCCAGCCCGTTCCCCGGTATGGACCCGTACCTCGAAAACGCCAAGCTCTGGCCTGCGTTCCAGCACCAGTTGCTCGCGTGCCTCTACCAGATCCTGCTCCCGGGGCTCGTGGACCGCTACCGCGCGCGCGTCGGCACCCGCACCTACGTCTCCGAAATGCCCCTGTTCACCTCCATCATCCGCGAACAGTACTCCGAAGAGTTCATCGAGATCCGCAACCGCACCGACGGCAAGCTCGTCACCCTCCTGGAGGTCGTCAGCCCGGCCAACAAGACCACCCCCGCCGGGCGCCAGGCGTACCTCGACGCCCGGCAGCTCGCCGTCGCGCAAAAGGCCGGGATCGTCGAGATCGACCTCGTGATGCAGGGCAAGCCGACCCTCACCTACTCCCGCGAGGGGCTGCCGGAGTACGACTACGCGGTGACCGTGACCCGATCGAACGCCCCCGACCGCTACGAGATCTACACCGCGACGCTCCAGAAGCGGCTGCCGAAGTTCAAGCTCCCGCTCGCCGCCGACGATCGCGACGCGCTGCTCGACCTGCAAGCCGCGTTCGCCCGCGCCTACGACCTCGGCACCTTCGCCAACCAGATCAACTACAAGGGGCCGCCCCCGCCCGACGTGCCGTTTACCACCGAGTACAAGACCTGGGCCGACGAGCTGCTGAAGCAACTGAAACTGCGGTAAAGGCAGACAAGGAGACACGGAGGTGGGAGACCAGAGAGAAACACCGTCTTCGTCTCCCACCTCCGTGTCTCCTTGTCTGCCTTCTGGTAAGGCGCGAATTCTGCGCCTGATGGCGAAAATCTGTCGGTTATCGCGGCGCCGGATTTGCGCTTTTTGCCGACTCCACCTGTCATAAGGGCAAATCCGGCTTAAAATCTCGCGATAACTGAATCTCGTGACACCTGCGATCGAATGGCCCGCGGTGGGCGAGCAGAGGGAACGAGAAAGGAGTTCGTCGCGCGACGGATCGCCTTTCCGGCTAAACACGGAGTAGGTGAGCCGTGGGTAACTCGTCCGTCCGTCCGCCCACCGCGGGTAACACGCATACCCCCGCGCCCGAGAACGTCACCCCGCTGTTGCTCCGGCGCCTCATCGCGTGCGGGGTCGTGCCGGTCGAGGACTTCGACGCCCTTTCCCCCGCCGACCGCCAGCCGGTCGAATCCGCCGCCGACGACAGCGCCCTGCTCGCCGCCCTCCTCGCCAAACACCTGATTACCGAGTTCCAGGCCGAACGGGTCCGCACCGGGCGGTTGCACGGCCTCGTGCTCGGCAACTACCGACTCCTGGACCGGATCGGCGTCGGCGGAATGGGGATCGTGTACCGGGCCGAGCACCGGCAGCTCCGCACGCCCGTGGCGATCAAGGCGCTGCCCCCGCACCCCGACCAGAACCCGCGGACGCTCGCGCGGTTCTTCGTCGAGGCGCGGGCCGTCGGGCGGCTGAAGCACCCGAACATCGTCTCGGCGATCGACGCCGGCGAGGAACCGGCCCGCGGCCCGGATCAGCCGGCGATCCCGTACTTCGTGATGGAACTGGTCGCCGGCGTGGACCTCGAGCGCGCCGCGGCGCCGGCCCCGCTGCCGGTCGGGTTCGCGTGCCACGTGGCGCACCAGATCGCCGACGCGCTCATCGAGGCCCACCGGCTCGGCCTCATTCACCGCGACATCAAGCCGAGTAACGTGCTCATCACCGCCGACCGGCAGGCGAAGCTGCTCGACTTCGGACTGGCCCGGATGCCCGGCGAGGAGCGGCTGACGCGCACCGGGGCGCAACTGGGCACGGTCGGCTACATGGCCCCCGAACAGGCCCGCAACGCGCACGCGGTCGATGGCCGGGCCGACGTGTTCGGGCTGGGCGCGACGCTGTTTTACGCGCTCACCGGGCAGGCCCCGTTCGCCGACGTGATGGCCGCGTTCGGCCCGCCGCCGAGCGCCCGCGCGATCCGGCCGGAAGTGCCCGCGGGGCTGGACGCGGTACTGGCGCGGATGCTGTCCGCCGACCCCGAACTCCGGTACGCCGGCGCCGAGGCCGCGATGCGGGCGCTGTTGCCGTTTTTGCCGCACGCGGCCACCGCGCCGGCGCAACCGGTGCCGGCGCTCACCGCGCTCCCGCCGGCCGCCTACGGCACGCCCCCGCCCCGCGCCACGCCTTCCTCCGACGCCGGCCCACACGCGACCGCGCACTTGGAGCCGTCGCGCGTGCTGATCGTGGACGACCAGTCCGACATCCGCCGGCTGTGCCGCGTGGCCCTGGGCGCCGAGGGGATCCTGTGCGACGAGGCCGGGACCGGGCCGGACGCGGTCGCGCTGGCCGCCGCGCACCCCTACGACCTCGTACTGCTCGACGTGGACCTGCCGGGGTTCAACGGCGAGGAGGTGCTGCGCCGGCTCCGTCAGAAGCCGCCGACCCGGCACCTGAAGATCGTGATGTTCTCCGGCGCCGCCAGCGGCGACGACCTGTCGCGGATCCTGCTCGCGGGAGCCGACGACTTCGTCACCAAGCCGTTCAGCGTGATCCAGCTTCGTGCCCGGGTGAAGACGGCCCTCCGGCTGAAGGACGCCCAGGACCGCTCCGACGTCCTCAACCGCGAGTTACTCATCGTGAACACCGAACTGGAACAGGCGCTGGAGGCCCGCGACGGCGAACTGCTCCGCGCCCGCAACGGGCTGGTGCTGGCGCTGGCCAAGATCGTCGAGCACCGCTCGACCGAGACCGGCAAGCACCTGCTGCGGCTCCAGCGGTACTGCCGCGTTTTGGCCGAAGAAGCCGCGACGATTCCCGCGTTCGCCCCGATCATCGACGCGAACTTCATCCGCGCGATGGAGGACGCGGCCCCGCTCCACGACATCGGCAAGGCCGCGCTGCCGGACCACGTGCTGAACAAGCCCGGCCCGCTGGCGCAGGAGGAGCGGCTCATCATGCAGGCGCACACCACGATCGGGGCCGACACGCTCCGCGAGGTGGCCCGGCAGCACCCGTTCGCGACCGGGTTTCTGCACATCGCGATCGACATCGCCCGGGGCCACCACGAGCGGTGGGACGGCACCGGCTACCCGGACCGGCTCGCCGGCGACGAGATCCCGCTCGTGGCGCGGCTGGTGGCGATCGCCGACGTGTACGATGCCCTGCGGAGCCGCCGCGTGTACAAGCCGGGTCTGTCGCACCACACCACGGTGCTGACGATGCTGGAAGGCTCGCCCGGCCACTTCGACCCGGCGCTCCTGGAGGCGTTCCGCCGCGTCAGCCCGCAGTTCGACCAAATCTTCCGCGACCTGGGCGAGTGAGCGGCCGTCAATAGTTCCCAAGTTTGGAGTGTTTTCGGTATTCGCCCTGGAGGGGCGAATACCGAGCCAACACCCGGATCGTACCGCGGCCAACTTGGGAACTACTGATCGTCGCGCACGCGGACCACATGCGATACGGCGCGGTTGCATCACAGCTTCACCCGCGGGCCGAACTTCGCTCGCAGCTTCTTCTGATCGTCCGCGGTCAACCGGCAGTCGGTCAGCACCAGGCGCTTCAGCTTTGCGGGGATTTCGGCGCCCAGCAGCGCCGCGCAGCCCGCCTTGCCGATGGCGTTGCGTGACAGATCCAGCACATGAAGCCGGGCGAACAGGGCGCTGGTCACGAGCGCCGCGACACCGACCGCCTGAACCCGACACTCGGCCAACACCAGCTCGCGCAGGTGGAACCCCGCGAACGCGGCCACCAGCGCCGCGGCGCCGTCGTTGCGCAAGGGGTTGTCGGTCAGGTCGAGCTGCCACAGCGTTTCGGGGTCGAACCCGGCGGCGAGGTCGGCCATCTGCTTGGCGCCGAGGTGCGCACGCGGGGCGCGCAACTGCGTCACCCGTTCCGCGCCCTTTGCCGACGCCATGTCGTCGAACGCGCCGTCGTAGTCGGACCCCAGCGACCCGAGTTCGACGATCACCTCGCGGCTCCCGACGCGGCGCCGCAGGTCGAGTTGGTCGAACCGGAGCCGCAAATCCGGGCGGTCCGGGGCGCCGAGCAGGAGCGGCAGTTGCTCGCGCCCGGCGATCGGCGCGTCGATCAGATCGACGTGGGCGAGGTGCGGGAAGTGCTTCGCCGCGAGCAGCGCTGCCGCGCCCGCGGCGGTCAGGTCGAAGTTCTGGCTCAGTTCGAGCACCTTCAGCTTCGGGAAGCTTCGAGACTTCGCCAGCGTGCGTGCGTCGGCGTCGTCGAGGGCGCAGTTGATGAGCCGGAGCCGTTCGACGCTGCCCAGTCCGGTCGCGGCGGCCAGCACGCTCATCATGTTTTCCGCGGTTGTGCCCAGCGGGACCGAGGCAAGGTTCAGTTCGGTCAGCCGGTCGAGCTTGTCGCTGTTCGCCAGGGCCGCGACGCCGGTTCGGGTCAGATCCCACTCCGATAACCACCACTCATGCAGGCGGCTCAGGTCGGCGGTGTCGAGCAGCGAGCGGAGTTGGTCGTCGCCGAGGTCGTAGCCGCCGAGCGTCATCGCGCGAGCGCCGTCGAGTTGCCCGGTGCGCAAGAGCAGGTCGAACGAGCGCGGGTTCAGGAAGCCGTGCCGCCGCTCCGCCCCCAGTTTGCCGAGCGCCACCGCTTCGCCCGCTTCGGCCCTCGTCAGTTCGTCGAACGCGGCCCGGCTGGACCGGTGAACGACGACCCGCGCGAGCCGCCCGGTGGCCCGCGCGTCGGCGGTCTCGGTGACCAGCGTGACGAGCGTGTCCGGGTCCAGCGGGTACTTGGAAACGTCCAGTTCGCCCACTTGCGGCAGCAACTCGGCCGCGCCGGCATCCAGCCCGTAGAGCAGGAAGAAGGGCACCCCGACCGACGCCACCCAGCCGTCGCGGAACAGGGCGGTGAACCGGGCCGGGAGCGCGCCGAGGTCGTCGAGGTAGCCGAAGTCGCCGTCGAGCCGCAGGAACCCGCGGTGCAACTGGTACTCCATGTCCTCCGGCAGCGGCTCGATCTGCTTTTTGAACTTCGCGACGAGCGGCTTGAGTTCCGCCGCCAGTTCTTTCCACCGCTTCGTCGTCGGCTTCAGCCGGGCCTGCTCGCACTGGAGCCGGACGAGCGCCGCGCGGTCGCCCTCGCCGTTTTCCTCCAGGAAGTCCGCGAACACGAGGCGCGCGGTGTCCTCCTCGGGGTTGGCAAACACCGCGCGCAGGAGCGCCTCGAAGTCGCTGGCCGCGACCTTCGGCGCCTCGGTCTCGGTGCGCAACTCCGGGTGTTCCACCAGATACAGCAAGAGCGCGATCGCGTGCTTGCACGGGTTCTTGTAGCTGCGGCAGTTGCACTCGCAGGCGAACGCGCCGGTGTCGTCCTCGTCTTCGCCCGGTTCGTGCCGCACACTGACCTGATAGGTGCCGGTGAGGCCGCGACAGACGACCCACCACCCGCGCCCGTCGGCGGTCGGCTCGACGGTGCCGAACCCGCCCTTCTTGAGCACCTTCTGCGCCGCCGGGACCGACGCCGCGTCCGGCGCGAGCGACTTGACGTGAGCGGCGGTCCAGATGTCCTTCGCCATGACGGCCTCGTGCGGGGTCGCCGAACGCGGATCACGCTACCATACTGAACAGACGCTCGCCCGTTCGCAAGGGAAGTTGCAACAATGCGCGCGCCGGAGTTGGCAGGGGTGGATGCGGTCATTGCGGCCGTCGGCGCGCTCTGCGGGTTCTGCGAGGCTGACCACGCGGCCATCGCCCGGCCGCGCGAGAACCGCAAGGGTCGAATGCACGTCGGATAATCTCCGGGAGGGTAGCCCGTGTGGAAGTTGGCCGCCTTGGCCGCCTTGAGCGAAAACCCCTAGGAAAACGCACTTTTCCCAAGGCGGCCAACTGGCCGCCTTGGGCCCCCAAGTGGCAACCTTGACCGCCCGCGGGTCGGCCGGAGTGGTCGCTCTCGACACGATTTCCGCGCCCCGCTATGCCGCTGGCCAACCTTCACGGAGCCACGGGCATGAACCGACTCACCGCCGTCGCCGGCGCCGCGCTGCTGTTTGCCACCGGATGCGCACACGACGGTGAGTGGTCCGTCAACAAGGCGCTCGGCTGGGATCCGCCCAACCGCGTCGCCACTCCGTCGCCGAAGAGCCTCCCGCAGGTGAACCAGGCGGTCGCCGAGCGGGTCGAGATGCTCGGCCGCAAGCTCGTCGCCCAGAACACGTTCGTTGGCATCGAGCCGCTGTTCATGACGATCGGGGTGAAGGAATCGGTGCTGTTCCACCGCGGGACCGAGGAACTCATCATCAGCGAGGGGCTGGTGGAGAAGTGCAAGTCGGACGCGGAACTGGCCGCGGTGCTGTGTTCGGAACTGGGTCAGATGGTCGCCGAGAAGCGGGGCGCGAAGGCCGTGGGCCGCGACGTGGACCCGATCCCGGACGCCACCTTCGGCGCCGGTCCGCTGTTCCCCGGGGGCACCGCGGTCGATGCGGGGCAACAGGTGAACCTCGCGTACCACGACCAGCGGCACCCGCGCGGCGCGGCGCGGCCCGACCCGATCGACGCGGCGAAGACCGCGCGCGAACTCCTGACCGGTGCCGGGTACAGCCCGGCGGAGCTGGACCGCGTGGAGCCGCTATTGAAGCAATCGGCCCGCGGGGAGCTGTTGAAGAAGCAGTTGGGCGGCTCGGCCCCGCCGCCGGACTGGAAGAAGTGAGCCGGGCGAAACCGCGCCCCTTGAGCGACGTCATCTCAGCACACGCGACCGTTCGCGCGTGCCGGGAGTCCACGATGACGCTCCCCGCGATCGATTCCGAAACCCCGGTCGAAATGCGCCCGCCGCGCCGCACGTTTCTCGCGTCCGCAGAATGGGCGCTCGTGTGCGGGGCCTGTGCCGGCGTGTTGTGGCCCGTCGTGTTGGTCCTCAACTACGCGGTGTTCCGCACCGGAGTCTCCGCGGTCGAACTGCGGGACTGGACGCCGCACCAATCGCTCTTGCTCGCAGCGGCCGGTGGTGGGATCGGGGTGCTGGCGGGATCGGTCTTCGGTCTGGACCGGCGGAGCGCTCGCGCGGTGTTGCAACTCGGCGGCGCCGGGCTGTTTTGTGGGTCCGTCGGCGGCGGGCTGATCGTTCCCGTCGCACTCGCGTGCGAGTCGTGGCTCCACCCGCTCTTGAGTTCGTCGCTGCTGTGGGCGCTGGTCGCGGCGCTCGCCGGGTTTTTCGCCTCTTGCGGCCCGCTCCGAAGCGGTCTCGCCTTCGGATGGGCACTCGCGGGGGCTGTCTGCGCCGGCGGCGTGTGGGCCGTCGCGATAAGTGTGCTGTCCGCACTCCTCGATGTCACGCTTCCACGTCCCGATCGGGACGAACTGCCCGAAATCCTCCTCACGCGAACCGCACTCGGCGCGGCTTGCGGGTTGCTTGCGGGGGTCGCGGTCAGCGTCGGTCGCCGGCGGGGCGGGTCGAACGCGGCCGTTTTGGTGTTGGGCGGCACAGCACACGGCATCCTCGCCGGCGGGTTGAGCGTGCTGGCCGGCGCGGTCACGCCGCCGGTCCACCCGCTGCTCAGTTCGTCGCTCGCGATGGCGGTCGCGGGGTTCCTCGCCGGGCTGTGCGGGTACGTCATCCTTCATCAGCCCGCCAAACCGAGCGAACCGCCATTCGATGAAGACGAACCCGCCGCGCCCGCGGTGAAGGTCGAGTGGCTTCTGCGCGAATCGAAAGGGCCGTGGCGGATCAGCCGCCCGCTACTCCGCGTGCTGCCGGTACTCGCGGTGTCGGCCGGCGCGCTGGCCTGCGCCGCGTTCGCCCCGCAACTCGCCCTCGTCGCGGTGGGGCTGTTGGGACTGGCCGTCGCCCGGGTGCTGTACCGTCAGGAACAGCGGCTCGACAGACTCGAAGAACGATCGCGCGGCGCGTGACACCCGGTAGGCGCTGTGGTACAGTGTGGCGACCTCTCCGCCTTACCCCGAGACCGCACATGGCGCGTGAGCCGATCCCGACGTGGTGTTTCGCGCTGGTCGTCGTCCGCAAGGGCGACCGGTTCCTGCTCATTCAGGAGAGCAAGTACGGGGAGCCGTGGTACCTGCCCGGCGGGCGCGTCGAGGCCGGCGAGTCGTTCGCCGAGGCCGCGGTGCGCGAGACTCGCGAAGAGGCCGGCATCCCCGTTCGCGTGACCGGCGTCATCCGCATCGAGCACTCGCCCAGCCCGGCCGGGGCGCGGATGCGGGTACTGTTCCTCGCCGAACCGACCGACGACACGCCGCCGAAGTCCGAACCCGACGACGAGTCCCTCCGCGCCGCGTGGGTCGCGCTCGACGACCTGCCGAAGTACCGGCTCCGCGGGCGAGAGGTGGCCGAACTGTTCACCTACGTCGCCCGCGGCGGCGCGGTCTACCCGCCGGAGCTGCTCCAGCCCGAGGGCGAGTCGTACCACCGTGCGGAAATTCCCAATCCCCAATAACCAACCTCAAAAAATCCCGAGTGCCTTGTTTGGGACTGGTTATTGGGGATTGGGAATTTACCACGCGCGGTTGCCGCTGTTCGCGCCCCGGCTATTTTGTAAACAACCTTTACGAATTCCCCGTCTCTCCCTCTAACACCGGGTGAAGCCGTGTCGTGGATCATGCGTGTGTCGGTGATCGTGTCCCTGGCGGCGGTCGTGGCGTGCGTCCCCGCGTGCGGCAAGAAGGATACCGGCAAGATCAAGATCGGGGTCGTGACCAACTGCACCGACCCGTTCTGGGATCTGTGCGAGGCCGGGGCCAAGAAGGCCGGGCAGGATTTCGACGTCGAGGTGCTGTTCCGGCAACCCGAAGGGCTGGACGTTGCCAAGCAGATGCCGATCGTCGAGGCGTTCGTTCAGCAGGGCGTGAAAGGGATCGCGATCAGCGTCATCAACCCGAAGGGGCAGAAAAAAGACCTGACGCGGATCGCCGCCGAGGTGCCGCTGCTCACGATGGACAACGATGCGGACGCCGACACCGGGCGCCTGGGCTACGTCGGCGTGGACAACAAGGAAGCCGGGCGGGCCGTCGGCCGGCTTGTGAAGAAGGCGCTGCCCAACGGCGGAACGATCGCCATGTTCATCGGCAGCGACGTGTCGGCCAACGGCACCGCCCGTACCCAGGGCGTGCTGGACGAACTGGCCACCCCGGAGGCCAACGGTACACCGGTCACGCGCAAGATCAACGGGCAGGACGTGAGCGGCAAGATGTACGGCAAGTACTTCCTGGTGGACGGCGAGGCGAAGACCGACGGCGGGCCGGAGAAGAACCCGCAGCAGTACCCGCACGCCATGCTCGGCCGGCTGGAGAACGTGCCCGACGTGTGCCTGATCGGGCTGTACGCGTACAACCCGCCGGCCATCCTGTCGGCCGCCCGGTCGAAGGAGATGATCGGCAAGATCAAGATCGTCGGGTTCGACGAGAACCCGGTCACGCTCAAGGCGGTGTCCGCCGGCGAGATCGAGGGGACCGTCGTGCAAGACCCGTACAACTACGGCTACAAGTCGGTCGAGATCCTCGCGGCCGTCGCCCGCGGGGACCGGTCGAAGCTGCCCACCGGGTCGATGCCGTATCAGGTGGTGACGAGGGACGGCGGCCCCGAAGAGACGATCAACGGGCTGCGGATCAAGTTCCCGAAGGCCGCCGATTACGAAGTCACCGTGAAGGGACAGTTCGCGTCGGTCGGCAAGTAACCTCCTCCACTCTCCGTCGGCCCCGGGCGACTGTCCCGGGGCGTCACACTGCCCATGTCTACCCCCCGGCTCGAAGTCACCGGCGCGCGGAAGCAGTTCCCCGGCGTGCTCGCGCTCGACGGCGTTTCGCTCGCGCTCGCGACCGGCGAGGTGCTGGCGGTCGTCGGCGAGAACGGGGCCGGCAAGTCCACGCTCATGAAGATCGTCGCGGGCGTGTACACCGCGGACGCCGGCGAGGTGAAGCTCGACGGCGCACCGGTCCGCTTCGCCGGCCCCGCCGACGCCACGGCCGCCGGCGTCAGCCTGATTCACCAGGAACTGAACCTCGCCGAGAACCTCTCGGTCGCCGACAACCTGTTTTTGGGCCGCGAACTCACCCGCGGCGGGTTCCTCCGCACGCTCGACCGCCGCGCGATGCGCGAGAAGTCCGCGGCGCTACTCGCCCGCGTCGGGTTGCCCGCGGCGCACGCCGCGGCGCGCGTCGAGAACCTCCCGCCGGGCGAAAAGCAGCTCGTGGAGATCGCCCGCGCGCTCGGCACCGAGGTCAGGCTGCTCATTATGGACGAGCCGACCTCCAGCCTCACGCAGAAGGAAACCGAACAGCTCTACCTCGTCATCGACGGGCTAAAAGCGGCGGGCGTGTCGGTGCTGTACATCTCGCACCGGCTCGCGGAGGTGAAGCGCGTCGCCGACCGTGTGAGCGTGCTCCGCGACGGCAAGAACGCCGGCGAACTCGCGAAAGCGGATATCACGCACGACAACATGGTCCGGCTCATGGTCGGGCGCGACCTGAAGCAGTTCTACCCGAAGGTTCACCGGAGCGGCACCGGCGGCGCGCCGGTGCTGTCCGTGAAGGGCGTCCGCTTCCGCGGCGGCCCTGCAACGCCCGCTTCACTGGAAGTGCGGGCCGGCGAAATCCTCGGCATGGCCGGTCTGGTCGGCGCCGGGCGCACCGAACTGTCCGAAGCCGTCTTCGGCGTGCGCCCGCTCGCGGCCGGTGAACTGCTGCTCGACAACAAACCGGTCCGAATCCAGTCACCGGGCGACGCGATCGCCGCGGGCGTACTGCTCGTGCCCGAAGACCGCCGGCTCCACGGGCTGGTGCTGCCCGAAGGGGTCGGCTTCAACCTGAGCCTCCCGAACCTCGACAAGCTCGGCTCGCTTTTCGGAGTACAGCGCCGCGCCGAGGCCGAACTGCACCGCACCTGGATCGACCGGCTCCGCGTGAAGACGCCATCGGCCGCGCAGCCGGTCGGACTGCTCTCCGGCGGGAACCAGCAGAAGGTGGTGTACGGGAAGTGGCTCGCCCGCGACCCGCGGGTACTGATCCTCGACGAGCCGACCCGCGGCGTGGACGTGGGCGCGAAGGCCGAGATTTACGCGCTGCTCGACGAACTCGCCGGCAAGGGCGTCGCGGTGTGGATGATTACCAGCGACATGGAAGAACTGCTTGGCATGTCCGACCGCGTGGTGGTCATGCACGAGGGGCACATCGCCGGCGAACTGGCCGGCCCGCAACTGACCGAAGAGGCCGTCATGCGGCTCGCGACCGGGGGAACAACATGACTCGCGTTCTGGGCGTACTCGGCCTGCTGATCGTCCTGTACGGGGCGCTGATCGAGTCGAACCCCGCGGCCGGCAGCACCCGCAACCTGATCTACGTCGCCAACAACCAGGGCCGCTACGGCGTCGTGACGCTGGGCGCGGCGCTGGTCATCATCGTCGGCGGCATCGACCTGTCCATCGGGTCCGTCGTCGGGTGCTCGGCGGTACTGTTCGGGGTGCTGATGAAGCAGGGCGTTCACCCGTTCGCGGCGGCCGGGCTGGTACTGTTGTTCGGCGCCTCCGTCGGGATGATGAACGGGCTGTTGATTACCCGGTTGCGGCTCCAGCCGTTCCTCGTGACGCTGTGCGGGATGTTCGTCTACCGCGGCGTCGCCCGGATGATCGGCGGGGCCATCGACACCACCCAGGTGACCGACGCGCACCCCGAATTCGAAAGTGCCCTCAACGCGCTCAACTACTTCCTGATCGGCAAGAACGAAAAGGGCGTGCTCCTGTTCCCCGCGATGTTCGTGCTGATGCTGGTCCTCGCGGCGGTCGTGGGGTTCGTGCTCCACCGCACCGCCTACGGCCGGTACTGGTACGCGATCGGGCACAACGAGTTGGCGGCCAAATACGCTGGCGTGAATGTGAACCGGCAGCGGACGGTCGTGTACGTCGTCTGCTCCGCGCTCGCGGCGCTGGGCGGCATCTTGCTGTTTATGGACAGTTCAACGATCCAGTCGGACAGCGCCGGGGCGGGGCTGGAACTGTACGCGATCCTCGGCGCGGTGCTGGGCGGGTGTAGCCTGCGCGGCGGCGAGGGGACGGCGGTCGGCATGGTGCTGGGCGCGATGGTACTCCCGGTACTGGAAACGCTGGTCAGCTTCCGCGGGCTGAAGAACGACGTAATCCCGGCCGTGATCGGGCTGACGCTCCTGGTGGGCACGATCGTGGACGAGCTGATCCGGCGCCGGTCCCGCGTTCACAGGTAGAGCGGGCGCGAGCGGAGTGACACCGCGGTGTCACTCCGCTCGCGCCACACCTCAATTCCGACGCGCCCCTTTTCGGGTTCGCACGCTTGCTTTCGCGCCGGGGCGTCCCTACCATCAAGCCCATCGCACGGCCCGCAACGGGCCGACCACAACGTACGAGCGCCCACCGGACGGGTACTCGCGGTTCCGCCGCCGACATCGGCGGCAGGCACGGACGCCCGGTCCCTCCACGGCCCCGCGCCGGAGGCGACTATGGGGAGGAAAAAGGTGGACGCCTCCGCGGTCTCGCTCACCTCGCCCCGGGCGGCCCGGCTCTACCGGCTGCTCACCCTCCTCGGCACCGGCCCGCAGACCCGCGGGTTCCTGCTCCGCCGGCTCAAACTCGACGTGCGCGGGTTCTACCGCGACCTCGAAGCGCTCCGCGCGCTGGGCATCGAGTGGACCACGACCGGCGACGAGCCGAAATACGCGCTCGTCGGCGCGGTCGACGACGCGCTGGCGAAGCTCCCGTTCCCGGACCCCGGGCTGAACGTCCGCGACGCCCTCCAGCTCTCGCACGGCAGTACCGCGGCGCACCGCAAGCTGAAGCAGCGGGTGAACTCGTTCCTCAACGGCACCCGCGGCGGGCCGAACAAGCCGCGGTAGAAGGGGCCCCGTTCCGAGTTGAAGGGGCTGAGTGCCCCGGCGCAAGGCCGATCCCCCACCGGTACCGAACGGTGTCGCGGGCCGGTCGCCGGCGGCACGACGTTCCCGGCGCGTGGTCCGCGCGTGACTCGGACGGCCGGCGCGGCGGTGTGTGGCGCAACGGTCCGACGGCTCCGCTCGAACACCCGCGTACCCGCGCGGCCCCCGCGCCCGCGCCGCGGACCGCTGCTTCATGCCCCGTCCCACTCGATCCGGCACTTCGGCAGCGCCCGGGCGAGCTTCTGCACCCCGGCCGCGGTCACCCCGCTACCCGTCAGGTTCAACTCGGTGAGTCGGTCGAACCCTAACACCAGATCCACGACCCAGCACCCGCGGACGTGCTCGCCGGCGGCGCGGCAGTGGGTGAGGATGTCGTCGTTGTCGCAACCCGCGTCCTGGAGTGCGTCGGCCAGGATCGGCATCGCGCTAAACTCACGCGAATCGTACATCTGACGCGCCAGCGCAACCGCGGTGTCGGTGCGCCAATCGGGGGAGAAGGTGACGGGTCGGAACGGGTTGCCGAAGACATCGCGGAGGAGGTCGGTTGCTTCTTGCCGGCCGTTCTGTTGCTCACCCGTATCGGGTCGGGGCGTGGTGGTATACTCCAACCAATAGGCTACCCGGTGGTGTACGTTGTCGGTCGAGGTGTACAGCGCTGACTTGATTGCCTGGCAAGCGGTCCACTCCGCGGGCGGCCATCCACCGCTCGTTGGTCGCAGTCGTTGCGCGTATCGGTTCAAGGTGGATGTCGCCTCCACAATTCCCTTCAGGGTCGCCGCGCCGTCCGCGTAATCTTCGGCTACGGACAAGAGCCACTTGCCGTCCAACCCGGCCACCAAAGAAACGGCCCAGCGGAGGCACGCGCAGTGGAACAGTCGAAGTTTCCGATTGTTTGTCCTCTCCCGGAGTGCATCCAACAATACCCGCGGGTCTTCGCACGCCAGCCACTCTTCTTCCGTCATGCCAGAATCCCCTTCACGACGTGCGCCTCCTCCACTCCCGTCAGCTTCTCCTTCAGCCCGTGTTGCTCGATGAATAGCTGCTCGTGGTTCATGCCGAGCAGGTGCAGGATCGTCGCGTGCCAGTCGCGGACGCTCACGCGCCCCTCCACCGCAGAGAGGCCGAGATCATCCGTGGCGCCGTAGGTGAGACCCGGCTTCAGGCCGCCGCCGGCCATCCAGGTGCAGAAGGCGTTCTTGTTGTGGTCGCGCCCCGCCTTCCGCTCGTCCTTGTCCGGCGGGAGCTGCGCGATCGGCAACCGGCCGAACTCGCCGCCCCAGATGACGAGCGTGCTGTCGAGCAAGCCCTTTTGCTTCAGGTCGCGGACGAGCGCCGCGGTGGGCTTGTCGGTGCGGTCGCACGCGGTCTTCAGTTCGGTCGCAATGTTGTTGTGCGTGTCCCAGATCTGACTGTTGATGTAAAGCTGTACGAACCGCACGCCGCGTTCCACGAGCCGACGGGCGATCAGACACCGGCGCCCGTAAGAGTCGGTCGGCTCCTTGCCGATGCCGTACATCTCGTGAACCACCTTCGGCTCCTTCGTAATGTCCAGCGCGTCGGTGGCGGCGAGTTGCATCCGGGCCGCGAGTTCGTAACTGGCGATCCGGGCGTCCAGAACCGGTTGCTCCGGCCGGTCGCGCTTGTGCGCCGCGTCGAGCTTCGCGATGAGGTCGCTTTCGGCCTTCGCGACCGCCGCGGGGCGCTCGGTTTCGGGCTTGAGGTTCAGCACCGGTGAACCGGTCGAGCGGAACCGCGTGCCCTGAAACATCGGCGGCAAAAACCCCGATTGCCAGTTCTCCACGCCGTTCACCGGCATCCCCTTCGGGTCGTCCAGGACGACATACGCGGGGAGGTTCTGGTTCTCGCTGCCGAGGCCGTAAGTGACCCACGCGCCGAGCGTCGGCCGGCCGGGCGTGACCTTGCCCGACTGGATCATGTACACGGCCGGCTCGTGCGTGATGTTCGTCGTGTGCATCCCGCGGAGGAACGTGAGGTCGTCCACGACGCCCGCGAGGGCCGGCATCAGTTCGGACACGTCCGCCCCGCAACGGCCGTGTCGGGCGAACTTCCACGGGCACCGCATGATCGCCCCGACGTTCTTGACGAACTCGATCTCGCCGGCGAGCTTCTCCGCGTAGCTCTGCCCGTGGAGCCGGTCGAGTTCCGGCTTCGGGTCGAACAGGTCCATCTGCGACGGGCCGCCGTTCTGGAACAGGTGGATGACGGCCTTCGCCTTCGCCGGGTGGTGCGGCTTGCGCGGCTTGAGGTCGGCGAACGGCCCCCCGGCGCGTACTTCGGCAGCGAGTAGCGATGCCAGCGCGGCCCCCGCGATGCCCCCGGGCACGCTGGCGAACAGGTCGCGGCGGGTGAAGTGGGTCACAGGAGCCTCGCGGTCACGGGAATCATCACTGTGGTCATTATGTATAATTTTGTCTAGTTAGCGGGCGGAAGGACCACCGATTGGCAATCTTTGGCAATCTTTGACGAAACGCTGGAAAAACAAGGGGTTGGTCCAAGTTTGCCAAGTGGCAATCTTTGGCAATCTTTGGCAATCTTTGGCAATCTTTCAACTCGACATAACTAGACACGCGATCAGTCCACGTACAGGAACGCCGCCGAGTTCAGGATCGCGTGGCAGTAGGTCGAGAGCACCTTCTGTTCGATCGTGTCGCGGCTGCTCGACGTCAGTTGCTTCTCCCACGCGGCCGTCAGCTCGCGGAGCGCGTCGCGCCCGAACTGCCGCTCCTCGTCGGTCGGCGCGCGACTCAGGGCGATCAGGTACACGAGGTCGATCTGCTTGCCGCGGTCGTCGCCGGCGTCGCGCCGCACTCGCTTCGCGAAGTCGCCGGCGAGTTGCTCCACCATCCCGTTGTTCATCAGGTGCAGAGCCTGCGGGGCGACGGTGGAATCGCGCCGCTCGATGCAGTTGGGGTTCATCTGTGGGAAGTCGAACGTCTCCGCGTGGGTCGCCGGCTGCTTCCGCGTCTGCTGAACGTAGACGAGCCGTCGCCAGCCCTTCGCGGTGCCAGCGGGCGTGACGAGGCCGTCCTTGCGGGCCTGAACGGCGTCGGCCGGACCGCCGCGCGTTTCGTCCAGCTTGCCCGCGACCCAGAGGAGTGAATCGTACAGAGCCTCCGCGTCGAGTCGGACGAGTGGGGCACGCGAATAGAGGGCGTTGGTGGGGTCGAGTTTCTTCGCCTCGGCTGAGACTGCGGACGACTGGCGGTAGGTGGCGCTCGTCATGATGAGTTTGTGGAGGCGCTTGAGCGACCAGGCTTGGGGCGAACCCGGCACGCCAGTGCCGGGGTGCGCGCCACCCTCGCGCGGTGCGCCACCCCCGACCTTGCGCTCGGGGTTCGCCAGCTCACACGCGAGCCAGTCGAGCAACTCCGGGTGCGTCGGCGGCACGCCGGCCTTGCCGAAGTTCGCGAGCGTGGGCACGATGCCGGTTCCGAAGTGGTGCCGCCAGATGCGGTTGGCCATCACGCGGACCGTGAGCGGGTGGTTCGGCTGCGTCACCCACTTCGCGAACGCGAGCCGGCGGCCGGTTTGCTTCGCGCCCGGCCACGGCGGGCGAACCTCGAACGGCGTCTTGCCGTCCGTCAATACCGAGGGCACACCCGGCCCGACGAGCGCGCCGGGCAGGAGGTAATCGCCGCGGCGGTAGATGTACGTCGGCGACGGCTCGCCGCGGTCCCACACGGCTTGAATCTTTGGCTCCGGGTCGCGCTTCGCGGCGGGCAGCTTTGCGTTCTTCGCCTCCCACGTCTTCCGCTCGGCGAGGGGCACGTGTGGGAGCAGGCGCGGCGGCGCCCAGTCGATGCTTTCGGGGCCGATGCCGGGCTTGATCTCCGGTTTGAGCCAGTCGTACTCGTCGAGCGCGCCCTTGAAGACCGCCACGAGCCGGTAGTAGTCGCGGTGCGGGATCGGGTCGAACTTGTGCGTGTGGCACCGGGCGCACTTCATCGTGAGGCCGAGCACCGCGGAGCCGAGCACGTCGATTTCGTCGGCCAGAACCTCGATCCGGTCGGGAATGAACCCGGTGATGTTAGCCCAGGTCGCGTCGGGCGTCATACGTAAGAAGCCGGTGGCGACGAGGTTGTCATACAGCTCCGGCGTGACCTCGGGCGCCCGCGTGTAGTCCGCGAGTTCGTCGCCGGCGAGCTGTTCCATCAGGAAGCGGTCGTAGGGCTTGTCCGCGTTGAACGAGCGGATGACGTAATCGCGGTACCGCCAGGCGTGGGGCCGCACGAGATCCTGTTCGCGCTTGCCCTCGGAGTCGGCATAGCCGGCGAGGTCGAGCCAGTAGCGACCCCAGCGCTCGCCGTATCGCGGAGATGCCAGCAACCGGTCGATGAGGCGCTCGTAGGCGTCGGGCGATTTGTCTTCGAGGAACGCTTTGGCCTCTTCCGGCGACGGCGGCAACCCGGTGAGGTCGAAGTACGCGCGGCGCATGAGCGTCGCGCGGTCCGCTGGCGGAGCGAAGGTCAGCCCCTTCGCTTCGAGACGCGCGAGGACGAATGCGTCGATCGGGTTTGAGATTTGAGTTTTGGTTTTTGGGATTTCCGGCCGCGTGGGCGGGCGGAACGACCAGAAGGCGCGGTCCGTGTCGGTGACGAGCGGGTCAGGTGTCGTGGTCGCGACATCCGGCTTCACATCGACCACCGGCGCGCCGGCCGCGATCCACTTGGTGAGCGCGTCGAGTTCGGCCTTCTCGACCGGTTTGACGCACGCATCAACCAGCTTCGTGGGCGGCGGCATCTCGCCCGCAGCGATGCGCTTCACAACGAGGCTGTCTGCGGGCCGACCGGGCACGATCGCCGGGCCGGACTTCCCGCCGCGCAGCATCGCCGCCGGGGTGCGCAGGTCGAGGTTCGCTTCTTGCTTGTAGCGCCCGTGGCACGCGGTGCAGTGCCGCAGCATGATCGGAATCACGTCGTGCTGATTGAGCGGCGTTTCCGCGCTGCCCGCGGGCACCTTCGCCCCGTCGGCGATCCACTTGCGGAGCGTTTCGACCTCGGCCGCGGCGAGCGCGTCCTTCTTCGCCGGCGGCATCTCGCCCTTGTGAACCTTCTCGTACAGGAGACTCTTTTCCGGTTTTCCCGCGACGACCGCCGGCCCGCTCTCGCCGCCCTTCAGTACGCCCGCGGGCGTACTCAGGTCGAGATCGGCCTTCTTGACCTTCTCACCGTGACAGCGGACGCATTTGGCGTCGAAGAGCGGGCGGATGTCTTTGGCGAACGACGGCGGATCGGCCCCACGAGCGGCGGAGACGATGAGGAGTGAGAGGAGGCACAGTGTGCAGCGCATGACACCAGTGTACCCAAGCGAGCGGCGCGGCGTAAGCCCGCCGGTGCTTTGGTTCTCATTGCACCGGCGGGCTTACGCCGCCGCTCGCCGAAATCGCATTACTTCACCAGCTTCGCGACATCGTCCTTGATCGCGTCGGCCCAGATCTTGTAACCCTCCTCGCTCAGGTGCAACAGGTCGGGCATCACCTTCCGCTCCAGTCCGCCGTCCTTGTTGAGGAACTTCTCGCCGATGTCCTTGTAGAAGACTTTCTTGTCGTCCGCGAACTTCGCGATGATGTCGTTGATCGCCTTGATGTTCGGGTTGAGCTTCTCCTTCGGGGCCACGGTGTCTTCCTTCGCGATCCCGCCGGCCCGCGGAAACACGCCCAACAGCAGGATCTTCATGTCGGGTTTCTGCTTCTGAAGCTCGGTGACGATGGCCTTGATGCCGCCGGCGATCTGCTCGGGCGTGTGCTTCGCACCGAGGTTGTTGGTGCCGATCATGATGACCGCGAGTTTGGGCTTGAGCGGTTCGATCTCCTTGCCCTCGGTGATGCGCCACAAGACGTGTGTGGTGCGGTCGCCGCTGATACCGAGGTTCACCGGCTTGAATTGGCCGAACGCTTCCTCCCACGCCTTCTTGCCGCCCTTGCCCTCCCAGCCCTGGGTGATGGAGTCGCCGAGGAAGATCACGTCGCCCTCGCCCTTGGCGACGACCTTGAGGAACGCCTTGTGGCGGTCGTTGTCGCGGGTCTCCGGCTTGGCGGCCGGGTTCTCCTGCGCGGTGGCGGTCAGGCCCAGCGCCAGCACGGCGCCGGCGACGAAGAGGCGGCGAAGGATCATGGGAGGGTCTCCAGGAAGGCGGTGTGGTGGGTGGGTCGAGGGTAGTATCGTGCGATGTGAAGAGAAGGGCAACGAGGAAGTGGCGAACCCCGCCCGCAAGGGCGGGGGTGTTGGTTGCTTGACGCGCCACCCCCGCCCTTGCGGGGGGGGGGCGCCCCGACAATACCCCTGGCGGTCAGCCCCGTGTGGGTGGGGGTTGAGA